>NZ_JBLTJC010000225.1:0-17098 GCF_048158785.1 Streptomyces colwelliae
CCGAGCTCCACGTCCGACAGATCCAGACAGCCACTTATCCGTGCGCCGGACAGCTTCAGGCAGGCGGCGACGCCTTGTTGCGTGGCATTCGCACCCGAGAGCAGCGCCGCGAGCACGCTGGCTCGAACCGCCCGCTCGGGGCCCCACTGCCCACCCTCGACGACACAGTCGTCCTCCGCTACTCCTGTACGCAGGTCCACGCGGCGTCCCTGGGGGAACGCATCCCACAGCTCACGCTCCGGTGAAGTCAACTCGTCGTATGAGAGCACTCATGCAGAGTAGTGATCTCCCTCGCACTCGCCTTGCCCAACTGCTCGCGGATCGTCGTGCGGACCATTCCGTTAGGGGTTCTAAAGAGCGCGGTACATGACGTGCAGGCCGACGCGGCCGTCCCGGGGATGGTCGTAGGCGTCCGGCACGGTGCCCAGGATCGTGAAGCCGAGGGAGAGCCAGAGCTTGACGGCCGGGTTGGTCTCGACGACCGCGTTGAAGACCATGCCCCGGAAGCCCTGGTCGCGGGCGGCGGTGAGGATGTGCTCGGCGAGGGCCCGGCCGATCCCGCGGCCGCCCTGGTCGGGGTCGACCATGAAACCGGCGTTGGCGATGCCGTCGGCGGGGCCACCGTAGTTCGGGGTGACGTAGGCCGAGCCGACGACGGTCCCGGTCTCGTCCTCGGCGACGTACACGCGCTTCGGCCGGCTCGTCCACAGGGCCCGGGCCGCCTCTTCGGAGGTGTCCCGGGCCCAGGTGTAGGTGTCGCCGGCGGCGACGATCCGGTGCCAGAAAGGCCAGATCCGCGGCCAGTCGTCGGCCGCGGCTTCTCTGATCAGCATGGGCGTGATTTTCGCACGCCCATGCTGTCGGCGATCGCGAAGGGTCCTGTGAGGTCAGTCCACGCTGGGCAGGATGTGGGGCTCGGCGAGGTCGTCCTCGTAGCCCGCGAGTCGGATGGGGGCGGACCGTGCCCACACGGCCAGGCTGCCGAGCTCGTCGGACCGGTGGCCCGCACGCTCCGTGTGTTCCTTGGGGCGTTGCTCGCGATTCGTCTTCTCCGGTGTCACCGCGCACTCCTTATGTGTCGGGTCACCCTCGGGGCACACCGGCCGTCTCCGGTCCGGTACCTGAGCCCGCTCGGGCGTGGGTTGAAGGCAGTTCGGACGCGGTGGCGCCGGTTACTCGTGTGAGAGCAGGCCGTTGTGACCGGCTTGCCCCGGGACGGACCATGGGTGTGGGTGGGACCCCTTGTTGCTGTCCGTCTGCCTCAGATTAACCAAATGAGCGGCCCGCCGCTCGATGGGGCTGAAAACATGGGGTAACTATTGCAAGTCTCCCCGTGTTCTTCGGCCATGACCTGAACCGGTTTGTTACATCATGCGTGGTTTGCGGACCACTCGCACGGCCTACGTCCGCACCCGCACGGTCGAGAACATGACCTACGTCACTCAAGGCGTCACGCAGTTCAGATCCCGTTGGCCGATCCGCAAGCTCGCCATGATCCCCTGGGGTTCCGCACAGGCTGTCTCGCGGGAGGACTGACGCATGGAGTTGCGCAGCGTCGAGGAGCTGATGGATCTGCTGTACGCGTGCCGGGGCGCCTGGGACACCCCCGACCGCAGCGGCGATCCGGTCGATCTGCACGACCACGCACTCCAGACGGCCGCCCTGCTGCGCCGAAGTCGCCCCGCCGACAAGGAACTTCAGGTCGCCGGCCTGGTCCACGACATCGGGCATCTGCTGCGGCCGGGCGACGACGCCGGACACGCGGACCACGCGGCGGACGCCGTGCGCGCCCTGCTCGGCGAGCGAGTGGCCCACCTGGTCCGCCTGCACGTGCCCGCGAAGCGCTATCTGGCCACCTCCTCCCCCGGCCGCGGCCTGTCCGCCCAGAGCGCGCTGACCCTCCGGACGCAGGGCGGCCCCATGTCCCCCGCGGAGACCGCCGCCTTCGAGCGCGACCCGCTCGCCGACGACGCGATCACCCTGCGTCAGGCCGACGACGCGGGCAAGGTCGTAGGCCTGGACGCCGGCGTCCTGGAGGACTGGCGCACGGTACTGGGCATCGTCGCCGCCCAGCACTCGCGACTGCCCAACTCCCGCCTGGGGGCTGTCGACTGACGGTCCGTCATGAGACGGTACGGCGATGACGTCGTCGTACGGTCTGCGAGGTCGGGTCGCCCTGGTCACCGGGGGCACGCGCGGGATCGGGCGCGCGGTCGCCGAGGCGTTCGCCGGGGCCGGGGCGCTGGTGTGCGTGAGCGCGCGGAACGCCGGTGAAGTGCGGCGCACCGCCGAGGAGTTGGGCGGTGCCGGTCTGGCCGGGGATGTCGCCGACCCGGAACACCTGCGCGAGCTGACCGAGTTGGCGCTGCGCGCCTTCGGGCGGATCGACGTGATCGTCAACAACGCGGCGACGAACCAGCCGTACGGCCCGCTCATGGACGCCGATCCGGACGCGTGGCGGACGGCGTTCACGGTGAACGTCGAGGCGCCGCTGCGGCTGGTGCAGTGCGTGTGGCGGGCGTGGATGCGGGAGCACGGCGGCGCTGTCGTCAACGTGTGCACGGAGGGCGCCGGGCATGTCGGGCCGAACGTCGGGGCGTACGGCACCAGCAAGGCGGCGCTCCTTCACCTCACGCAGCAGCTCGCCGGTGAACTCGCGCCGAAGGTGCGGGTCAACTCGGTCTCCCCCGGGCTCGTCCGCACCGAGTTGGCGCGGTTCGTGTGGGAGCCCGGTGAGGCGGAGGTCGCCGCCGGGCTGCCGCTCGGCCGGATCGGGGAACCGGCCGACATCGCACGCGCCGTGCTGTGGCTGGCCTCCGACCAGGCCGAGTGGATCACCGGGGCGGACCTGCTGGTGGACGGCGGGACCCGGGTCCGGGCGGCGTACACGTCGGGCGGGTACGCCGTCCACGACCGGCTGCGGTCGGCCGCGCCGCCTCAGCCCTCGTGACGACAGAGGACAAAAGAGGACGGCTAAGGCAGGTCACCACTTGCCCGGCGCGTAGTCCTTCAGGAAGACGCCGTACAGGTCCTCGCCCTGCTCGCCGAGGACGATCGGGTCGTAGACGCGGGCGGCTCCGTCGACCAGGTCGAGCGGGGCGTGGAAGCCCTCCTCGGCGAGGCGGAGCTTGTCGTAGTGGGGGCGTTCGTCGGTGATCCAGCCGGTGTCGACGGAGGTCATGAGGATGCCGTCGCTCTGGAACATCTCCTGGCCGCTGGTGCGGGTCACCATGTTCATCGCGGCCTTGGCGGCGTTGGTGTTGGGGTGCCCGGCGCCCTTGTAGCCGCGGCCGAAGACGCCTTCCATCGCCGAGACGTTGACGATGTACGCGCGCCCGCTCCTCGCGGCCTTCGCGGCGGCGGCCATGGCCGGGCGGAGCTTGCTGATGAGGATGAACGGGGCTGTGTAGTTGCAGAGTTGGGTCTCCAGGAGCTCCACCGGGGAGATCTGCTCGATGGTCTGCACCCACGTGTTGGTGTCGACGACGTCGGGCACCAGGCCGCCGGCGTCGATGGCGGTGCCGTCGAGGTGCCGGGCGACGCTGGCGTTGCCCGCGACCAGGGCGAGGTCGGCGACCTGCTGGGCGTCGAGGCCGCTGATGCCGACCGGCAGCGCGGCCAGGCCGTCGACCGCGCCGGAGCCGAAGGCGCCGATGACGTGGTGGGCGGGGAGTTCACCGGCGGGCAGCGGGGCGCTCTCGCCGTCGACGAGCGCGGCGTAGGCGGAGGGCAGGCGTCGTACGGTCTGGGTCGCGTTGTTGATGAGGATGTCGAGGGGGCCCGCCTCGGCGACCTGGTCGGCGAGGGCCACGGCCTGGGCCGGGTCGCGCAGGTCGATGCCGACGACGTCGAGGCGGTGGATCCAGTCCGCCGAGTCGTCCATGGCCTTGAAGCGGCGGATGGCGTCCTTCGGGAAGCGCGTGGTGATCGTCGTGTGGGCACCGTCGCGCAGCAGCCGCAGCGCGATGTACATGCCGATCTTGGCGCGGCCGCCGGTGAGCAGGGCGCGCTTGCCGGTGAGGTCGGCGTGGTCGTCGCGCTTCTCGCGGTTCAGGCGGGCGCAGTCGGGACAGAGCTGGTGGTAGAAGTAGTCGACTTCCACGTACCGGGTCTTGCAGGTGTAGCAGGAGCGGGGGCGCTGGAGTATCCCGGCGATCCGGCCCTCCTCCGTCACCGACGACGGGAGGAGGCCCTCGGTCTCGTCGTCGATGCGCTGCGCGGAGCCGGTCGCGGTGGACTCGGTGACGGCCTTGTCGTGCGCGGTCTTCGCGGCCCGGCGCTCCTGGCGGCGGCGCTGCTTGACGCTGCGGTAGATGCCCGCGGTGGCGCGGCGGACGGTGATCGCGTCGGGGTGGTCGACGTCGATCTTCTCCAGTTCGTCGAGCACGCTGAGGCAGACGGCCAGCCGCTCGGGGTCGATGCCGGGCCCGTACACGACCTCGTCCGGGGTCGTGGAGCCGTTCTCTGTCACCGTCATCGCGCTGCCGTTTCCTTGGGTCATCCGCGGCGGCGCTCGATCGCGCACACCGTCGAACCGGGAATTTTACGGAGCGCCGGGCCGCAGCACCAAACCCGCGCCGGGTCACGACCCGCAGGCGGTGATGAGCGTCTCCACCTCCTCGGTCAGCGCGCGGGCGAACACATCGAGATCCGGTACGGCCTCGGCGTCCGCGACCAGGCCGTAGTGGACGTGTCCGCGGTACGTCGAGACGGCGACCGCGAGGGACTGGCCGCGGGCCAGCGGGGCGAACGGGAAGACCGCGGTGACCGGGTTGCCGCCGAGCTTCAGGCCGATGCCGGGCAGCGGGACGCTGGTGACCAGGATGTCGAACCAGAGCCGGGCGGCCTGGGCCGCGAGGGGTCCGCCGAGCCGGTGGCCGAGCGCCGGGACGTGGTCGGCGAGGAGGGCGACGGCGCCGGCACCCCGGTTGGGTCCGGCGTCCTTGTTGCGGTCCATGGCGGCACGCACGGAGTCGAGCCGGGCGAGGGGGTCCGGGTCGTCGACGGGCAGCCGTATCAGGTAGCCGGAGAGCCGGTTGCCCTGTGGGTGCGCGGTGCGCGGGCGGCGTTTGGAGACGGGGATCAGGGCGCGGGGCGCGACGCCCTCGCTGCCGTCGCCGCGTTCGTCGAGCCAGCTGCGCAGGGCGCCCGCGACGACCGCGATGAGCACGTCGTTGACGGTGCCGCCGACGGTCTTGCGGATGCGGTGCACGTCGTCGAGGTCGACGACGACTCCGGCGGTACGACGGGTGCCCGAGGGTTCGGAGGTCAGCGCCGACGACGAGCGCACGTCCAGGGTGGAGCGGGCGACGGACGCCCCGATGTCGAGGGCCCGGCCCACGTCGGACAGGGCGCCGCGGACCAGCCCGGGCAGCTTGCGCACGTCGGGGACGATGCCGCGCGCGGGTTGCTCGGGGCGCGGGCGGCGCTCGGGCATGTCCATCGGGTCGAGGATGGCGGCGGCGAGCGCCAGGGCCCGCAGTCCGTCGGCCAGGGCGTGGTGGAACTTGAACAGCACCGCGAACGAGACACCGTCCTCGCCGGGCAGCACATGCGCTTCCCAGGGGGGCCGGCCGCGCTCCAGCGGGCGTTCCATGAGCCGGCCCGCGTCCGCCTGGAAGTCGGCGGTCGGGGCGTGCAGCCGGACGTGGTGGAGCGGGTCGAAGTCGGGGTCGGCCTCGCGGGTCGCGCTCCCGAAGGACAGGGACAGCGGCTGCCACACGTCCCGGATGCGCATCCGCAGCCCGGGGACGGCGGCGGCACGGGCGGCGAGGAGGTCGGCGGCGTGGGCTCCCGCGGTCGGCGAGTGTGCCGAGAAGACGCCGAGTGCGCCCAGGTGCATCGGGTTCCGGTCGGACTCGATGTTCCAGAACGCAAGGTCGAGAGGAGCGAGCAGGTCAGAAGTCAATTGCTTGCCTCGCGTCGACTAGGGGTGAGCCAGCAGTCAAGCGCTGACAAGCGATTACGGTCAAGTACGATCAAGCTACGCACAGTTAACAGCAGATTACATCCGGCCCCGATCCCGCCCCTCTGGGAGGGGCGGGACTCTAGAGGCGCACGGGATCACTTCAGCGCAGGTGGCGCCGCCTGGGGTGATGTACCCCACTCCGACGGGTGCGGGCCGACCGTGAAGTCCAGCGACCGTACGGTGCGGAGCCGGCCGGTGGTCAGATAGGTCCGGTCGTACGACGCCCCGTCCGTCCGGGCCGCCTGGATGTAGCGGTCGGCGGTCGAGGTGCCGGGCGCCTTGATGGTCAGGGCGCCGTGCGGGTAGTAGCGGCGGTCCAGGGTCAGGTCGACCCGGTCGAAGACGGGCGTGGACAGGCCCCAGGTGTCGTAGCCGGGCTGGACCGGGAAGATCCCGATCGACGACAGCACGTTCCAGGCGGACATCGTGCCGAGGTCGTCGTTGCCGGTCATGCCGGTCGGGCCGTCCGTGAACAGGGTCAGCGCGGCGTGGACGACGTCGGTCGTCTTCCAGGGCTGTCCGGTCGAGAGATAGGTGTACGGGGCGATCAGGTCGGGCTCGTTCTGCGGGTTGTACTTGTCCGCGTTGTAGTAGTCGTACGGCCCGTTGACCCACACCTCGCGCGCGGTCTTCGCCGGGTCGGCCAGCAGCTGGTCGTAGGCGAAGAAGGAGTCGAGCCGGTCGTTGGCCGCCTGTCGGCCGCCGATGAGGTCGACCATGCCGGGCAGGTCCTGCGGCACCAGCCACTGGTACTGCCAGGACGTGCCCTCGTGGAAGCCCTCGCTCTGCGCCGGATCGGCCGGTCCGACGAAGGCGCCGGAGGCGTCACGGGCACGGAAGAAGCCGGTCGAGGGGTCGAAGACGGTGCGGTAGTTCTGGGCGCGGGCCGCATAGCGTGCGGCATCGGCACCATGGCCCAGGTCGCGGGCCATCTGCGCGAGCATCGCGTCCGAGAGGGCGTACTCCAGGGTGGCCGAGGCACCGTGGTCGTAGTCGGAGTCGCCGGGCTTCGCGTGCGGGCGGTCCTTGATGTACGGCGCGAACCCTTCGGCGATGTACTCCTTGTTCGCCTCCCGGCCCACGGCCGCCGAGTCGGTGGGCGGCACCCCGTCGGCGTTTTGCTTCAACGCCCGGTAGGCGCGCTCCTCGTAGCCCTTGAGCAAGCCCTGCTGATAGGCGTTGGTGAGGAACGGGGTGACCGGGTCGCCGGTCATGATGTTCGTCTCGACCGTGCCGTAGCCCCACTTGGGCAGCCAGCCGCTCTCCTCGTCGATCTTGATGACGGAGATCGCCATGTCGCGGGCCTCGCGGGGTGCGAGCAGGGCGAGGAGTTGGGACTGCGTGCGGTAGGTGTCCCACAGGGACCAGTTCTGGTAGTACGTGAAGTCCCTTGCCCGGTGGACCTGTTGGTCCCAGCCGGTGTAGCGGCCGTCGGCGTCGCTGCCGATGTTGGGCGCGAGGAAGGACCGGTACAGGGACGAGTAGAAGGTCCGGCGCAGACTGTCGGAACCGCCCTGCGCGCGGACGTCGTCGAGCCGGTCCTCCCAGGCCCGTTGGGCCCGGTGGCGTACCGCGTCGAACGAACTCCCGCCCTCCGCACGGAGGTTGACGGCCGCGCCGTGCGCGTCGACGTACGACAGGGCCGTGGTCGCCTCGACCGTACGGTCCTTGCTCGTGTCGAAGCGGACGTACGCGCCGCCGCTCCCGGTCTTCGAACCGGCGGTCACCGTCGAGCCGTTCCACGTGCCGTACGTGGTGAAAGGCCGGTCGAAGTGCGTGACCGTGTAGACGGTGTACGGCTTGGTGTCCTGGCAGAAGCCGCGGCCGGTGATCGAGGTGCGCACGGTCCGGTTGTCGAGGACCTCCGCCTTCGAGGTGACCCCGCTGTGCAGCGACTGGGCCGCGTTCAGCAGGACGTTGGCCTTGTCGGTGGCCGGGAAGGTGTAGCGCTGGACGCCGGTGCGCGCGGTCGCCGTCAGTTCGGCCTCGATGCCTGATTTCAGGCCGACCTGGTAATAGCCGGGGCTCGCGTGCTCGTCGTCGTGGCTGAACTCGGCCGCGTACTGGGCGTAGTCCGTCTGCGTCACGTCACCGGTCGTCGGCAGTACGGGCAGGTCGCCGCCGAGCCCGCAACCCACGCCGGAGAGGTGCACGAGGGAGAAGCCGCGGATGTGGTTCTGGGAGTAGTCGTATCCGGTGTTGTGGCCGGTGTCCGGCGAGAACTGCACCATGCCGAAGGGCACGGCGGCGCCGGGATAGGTGTTCCCGTCGTTCTCGGTGCCGATGAACGGGTTGACCAGATCGGTGAGTCGGCTGTCGGTCGAGGCCTGGGCGGTGCCGGGGACGGCGAACAGCGCGGACGCTGCCACCGCCCCCGCCACGCACAGGCGCAGGCGCCGGGTCCATCTCATGCGGGTGGGCCTCCAGTTGGCGAAAAGGGTCAGGCGGAGGGGCAGTTCGCGGGCGTCGCCTGCGAGGCGTCACGGATCAAGGCCTGCTGAGCGGCCTTCACCCGCTGCACGTCGGGCTTGAGCACACGACGGTCGTACGTCATCAGGCCGTTCAACTCGCCCTCGACGTCCGATATTTGGGTGTAGACAGCCCCGTTGCTCCCCTGGCAGGTCAGGGCGCGCACCTCGGCGAGCTTGGCGAGGTAGTCGTCGGTGTAGGTCGCCGGGTCGACGTCGACATACGACTGCTGGACCGACCACGCGTGCCCCGGCACCGCGAGTCCGAGACCGCCGTATTCGCCACTCACCAGGGCGCGTTGACCGTCCGGATGGGGTGGCAGGGCGGGGCTCGGATAGCCGTGTTCGTCGATGATGTCGCCGGTGCCGCCGTCGACGCCGAGGTTGATGCCGGACATGCTGTTGACGAGCCGGGTCGGGTCCCAGGCCTTCGCCTGGTCGGCGATGCGGGCCTCGTCGTACTGGCCCCAACCCTCGTTGAACGTCACCCACATGACGATCGACGGACTGCTGATGTGCTCGTCGATCATCTGCTTCATCTCACGCTCGTACTCGGCGCGGGCGGCCGGCGACGGGTTCACCCCGGCGGTCATCGCGGGCATGTCCTGCCACACCATGAGGCCGAGCTTGTCGGCCCAGTAGAACCAGCGGTCGGGCTCGACCTTGATGTGCTTGCGCACGGCGTTGAAGCCCAACTCCTTGTGGATCTTGAGGTCATGGGCGAGCGCCTCGTCGGTCGGGGCGGTGTAGAGACCGTCCGGCCAGAAGCCCTGGTCCAGCGTCGCCATCATGAAGATGGGCTTCCCGTTGAGGACCGTGCGCGGGACGCCGTTCACCTTCTCGACGGCGATCGAGCGCATCCCGAAGTAACTGGCGACGCGGTCCTTGCCGACGGTGACTTTCAGGTCGTAGAGGAACGGGTCGTCCGGCGACCAGAGATGAGGATCGCGCAGGGTCAGGGTGAGCGGGCCGCCGGTGCGGCCGTGCACGGTGGCGACCTCGCGCTTTCCGTCGTACGCCGTCGCCGTGATCGGTACGCCGTCGCGAACTCCCTGTGCCTCGACGGTGAGTTGGCTCTTGGTGACGTCGGGGGTGAGCTTGAGGGAGTCGATGTGGTCGGGGGCGACCGGTTCCATCCAGACCGTCTGCCAGATGCCGGAGGTCGGGGTGTACCAGATGCCGCTCGGGTCCAGGCGCTGCTTGCCGATCGGCGGGTTCTCGCCGTTCGCCGCGTCGGTGGGGTCGTAGACGCCGACGATCAGTTCCTGGGTACGGCCGGGCTTCAGCGCGTCGGTGACGTCGGCGCTGAACTTGTCGTAGCCGCCCTGGTGTTCGGTGACCTTCGTGCCGTTGACGTAGACCTCGGCCCGCCAGTCGACGGCGCCGAAGTTGAGCATCAGCCGCTTGCCCGAGCCGATGCTCCAGTCGGCGGGGACGGTGAAGGTGCGGCGGTACCACATACGGTCCTCGTGGCGTTCCAGGCCGGAGAGCTGGGACTCGACCGGGTACGGGACGAGGATGCGCTCGGCGAGGTTCCTGCCGACCGGCGGCTGCTCCCCTGCCGTGGCCGCGGCGAACTGCCAACTCCCGTTGAGGTTCTGCCAGTCGGTGCGGGTGAGCTGGGGGCGCGGGTACTCCGGGAGGGCGTTGTGCGGGCCCACCTGGTCGGCCCACTGGGTGCGCAGTTCGTAGGTGGAGTGGTTCGGGCCGGTGCTCCAGAAGCCGTTGATAACGTTGCCATCGGCTGCGGTGAGGCCGGCTTCGCCGTCGTAGCGGATGTCCGCGGTGCCGGATGCGGTGCCCGTCTTGTTCCCTACGACGGGTTCCGTGAGCGGGATGAGGAGCGTCCGCGGGTCGGACGGGTCCAACTCGGCTGCTTCCAGCGGCCACTTGGCGCCGCCGATCACCGCTTCGAGGTGGTCGGTCAGGTCGGCCGGTGGTGCGGCGAGGGGCTGGGCGAAGTCGAGCTTCAGGGTGCGGCCGGTGCTCGTGACCGTGGCGGCGATGGCGCCGTCGTAGTCGTAGCCGTCGGGAAGCCGGAAGGCGGACTGCGGGATCGCCGCCTTCGTGCCGCCGGGCTCGGTCCAGCGCACATGGAGGTTGGAGCCGCCGTAGTGCTCGAAGTACTCGACCTTGATGTCGTAGGCCGTGCCGGCGGTCAACTCGACGGGGGCGGAGGCCTGTTCGGTGTCCCAGTCGTCGACCCAGTGGTCGATGACGAGCTGTCCGCCGATCCAGAGGCGGAAGCCGTTGTCGCCGATGATCGAGAAGGTGTGGGGGCCGGACTTCGCCGGCACGAGCTTGCCGGTCCAGCGGACGCTGACGTCGTCCGACCGGCCGGTGGTGAAGGCGAGTCGGGGTTCGAGGTTGTCGAAGTCGAGGTTCGGGTCGACGCCGGTGGCCTTGAGGTCGGCGAAGTCGAAGGCGCCGGGGGCGGACTGGGTGTAGTACTCGCCCTTCAGGCCGTGGATCTCGACGGGATCGTCGGCGGCGGTGGCGCTCGCGGCGGGGACGGCGGCCAGCCCGGCGATACCGAGGGCCAGGGCGAGGAGTAGCGCGAGTCGGTCTCTGAGTCGTCTGATGCGCACGGAACCTCCATAACAACGTTGTCATAGGCGGCAGTTGGCATGACAACACGGATTCCGCCTTCCGTCCAGGGACATGACAAGCACGGACGGGGCCTGAGCGGGACGGGGGCGGGAAGGGTGCGCGACAGGCACCCGGACAGCGCGAAGCCCCGGTGCGGCCGAAACGCACCGGGGCCCAGGATCGCCAGGACGAGGCGTTACGTGACCAGTTGGCCCTTCCCGAGTGCGATGACTCCGCCCTTGGACACCGTGTACAGGTCGGCGTCGCGCTCCGGGTTGACGCCGATCGTCGCGCCCGGCGGCACCTCGACGTTCTTGTCCAGGACCGCGCCCCGGACCACCGCGCCCCGGCCGATGTGGACGTTGTCGTGCAGGATCGAGCCCTGCACGACGGCTCCGGGGTCGACCACCACGCCCGGGGACAGCACCGAGCGCGTGACCTGGCCGCGGATGAGGCACCCGGAGCTGATGATCGACTCGCTGGCCATGCCGCCGGCGTTGAAGCGGGCCGGGGAGAGCTGGCCGGAGTGGGTGTAGATGGGCCAGTTGCGGTTGAAGAGGTTGAAGGCGGGGCGCTCGGCGATGAGGTCCATGTGGGCGTCGTAGTACGCGTCGAGCGTGCCGACGTCCCGCCAGTAGCCCTGGTCGCGGGTGGTCTCGCCGGGGACGTGGTTGGCGCTGAAGTCGTACAGCGCGGCCTCGCCCCGGTCGGTGAGCGCGGGCAGGATCGAACCGCCCATGTCGTGCACGGAGTTGAGGTCCTCCGCGTCGCGCTGGAGAGCCTCTATCAGCGCCTTGGTGGTGAAGATGTAGTTGCCCATCGAGGCGTAGACGCACTCCGGGTCGTCCACCAGACCGGGCGGATCGGCGGGCTTCTCCAGGAAGTTCTCCACCGTCTGGCCGTCCGAGCCCGGTGTGATCACGCCGAACTGCGAGGACTCGGCGCGCGGGACGCGGATTCCGGCCACGGTGACGCCCGCGCCGCTCTCGATGTGCTGGGCGAGCATCTGGCGCGGGTCCATGCGGTACACGTGGTCGGCGCCGAACACCGCGACGTACTCGGGGCGTTCGTCGTAGATCAGGTTCAGCGACTGGAGGATCGCGTCCGCGCTGCCGAGGTACCAGCGCGGGCCGAGGCGCTGCTGGGCCGGGACGGGTGTGACGTAGTTGCCGAGCAGGCTGGACATGCGCCAGGTGGTGGTGATGTGGCGGTCCAGCGAGTGCGACTTGTACTGCGTGAGGACGCAGATGCGCAGAATGTCGGCGTTGACGAGATTGGACAGCACGAAGTCCACGAGGCGGTACGTTCCGCCGAAGGTGACCGCGGGTTTGGCCCGGTCGGCGGTCAAGGGCATCAGCCTCTTGCCCTCACCGCCCGCCAGTACGATCCCGAGCACCGAAGGTCCGCCACGACGCATGGCCGCTCCCCTCACCCTGGTTGACCCCAGCCTGCCCCTGAGCAGCGCACACTAAGCCTGTTTGGCGATCTCCCCGTAGAGCCGCGCGGTGCGCAGCGCCACGGCGTCCCAGCCGAACTCGCCCACCGCGCGCTCCCGCCCGGCCTCGCCCATCCGTTTCGCAGTCTCCGGGTCGGCGAGCACGGAGTCGAGAGCCCGCGCGAGGTTCGCCTCGAAGTCGTCGTCGACGGACACGAGCAGCCCCGTCTCCCCATGTGCCACCACCTCCGGGATGCCCCCGACGCGGGAGGCGACCACGGCCGTACCGCAGGCCATCGCCTCCAGGTTGACGATCCCGAGGGGTTCGTACACCGAGGGGCAGGCGAACACGGTGGCGTGGGTGAGGAGCTGGATCACCTCCGGGCGCGGCAGCATCTGCGGGATCCAGTGGACGCCCGCGCGGACGCCGCTCAGCTCCTGGAAGAGCTCGCGGAACTCCTGGTCGATCTCGGGGGTGTCCGGCGCGCCCGCGCAGAGCACGACCTGTGCGGCCGGGTCGAGGTTCCGCACGGCGCGCAGCAGATGGGGCACACCCTTCTGGCGGGTGATGCGGCCGACGAACAGGACGTAGGGGCGGTCGGGGTCGATACCGAGCCGGGTGAGGACGTCCGTGCCGTGGTCGGGGCGGTAGAGCGCGGTGTCGATGCCGTTGTGGACGACCTGCACCTTGGCGGGGTCCAGCGTCGGGTAGCAGGTGAGGATGTCCTCGCGCATGGCCCCGGATACGGCGATCACGCCGTCCGCGGCCTCGATCGCGGTGCGCTCGGCCCAGCTGGAGAGGGCGTATCCGCCGCCGAGCTGCTCGGCCTTCCAGGGGCGCAGCGGCTCCAGGGAGTGGGCGGTCATCACGTGCGGGATGCCGTACAGGAGCTTGGCGAAGTGGCCGGCGAGGTTGGCGTACCAGGTGTGCGAGTGGACGAGTTCGCGGCCTTCGAGGCCGGCGGCCATGGAGAGGTCCACGGAGAAGGTCCGCAGGGCGTCGTTGGCTCCGTCGAGGGTGGGCCAGGAGCGGTGGCGTACGACGCCCTCGGTGCGGCCCTCACCCCAGCAGTGCACGTCGAGATCGACCAGGGGCCTCAACTCCCGGGCGAGGAACTCCACATGGACGCCCGCGCCGCCGTACACATCCGGCGGGTACTCCCGGGTCAGCAGTCCCACTCGCACCCGAAACCCCTTGTTCTCGGCGGCTGATTGCACTCATGGTCACCCAGAAGCGGCGTTTCGGGAAGAGCCCGGCGGCTGTGTGAAGCAGCAGTCCCCGCACACCCCGCCACCAGGGACCCGATAGTAGAGGCAGCAGCTGCGGCGCCGGAAGGAGGTGCCGGTGAACGTTCCGGTGCCCGCGAGGAGCGGGTGGGCGAAGAGTTCCGCGGTGAGCGCACGCGCGCGTGTGGCCACGTCCGTACGGCCACGCGTGCGTGCCCAGCGTTCCAGTTCCCGGGCCGCGCCCGCGAGCGCGGAGGCCGCGTTGCCCCACAGGAGGCCGGTGGCCGTGCGGTGGCGGGCGACCAGGGCCGCGTTCAGAGGTTCGAGGTGGGCGTGGAGCACGGCGTCAGCGAGGGCGCGGGCGTCGCCGGGCAGCGGGCACACTTCTGCCAGCCACAGGTCGTCCGGCGCGCTGCCGTCGGCGTCCCAGTGCAGCAGTCGGGGGTCGAGGTCGGGGATCCGCCCGTAGAGGGTGGCGCAGCCGAGCGCCACGGACCACAGCCGGGCCGCGAGCGCCTGCTGGGCGATCGAGGCGGCGATCCGCAGCTCAGGGGCCTGGAGACGCTCCGCGACCAGGCGCACACGAAAAGTCAGGGAATTTCCGTAAACATCCGACGCCGGGTTTTCGTAGGTCCGCGCGAGCGTCGGCAGCGGGCCGTGCGGGGCTCCGCCCGTGCGTAGTACGAAGAAGCCGCCGAGGGGGCGGAGCGCGGCGAGTTCGGGGTCGAGGTCCACGAAGAGCAGTAGTACCAAGGCTCTTAGGGGTTTCACCCAGGGGGTGTCGTCCGGTGTCACCCACCTTGGGGAGGACAGAGGGCCTTTCGTACTCCATCGGCAGTACTACCCAATCGGTGCTCAGGTACGACGACGGGAAGAACATCGAGCGGCATCGTGTTCTGTATGAAAGCCGACCGTTCGCCGCGTGGTGCCAGAGGTACCCGCCTGACGCAGAGGAGCTGCCGATGAGCGCCCTCGCGTTGTCCATCGTCCTGTCGCTCGTCTCCGCCGTGGCCTACGCCGGCGGGGCGATCGTGCAGGAGCGCGTCGCGGTGACCTCCCCCGACCAGGAGTACGCGCCGCTGCGCCGCCCGAGCTGGTGGGCGGCGGTCGGACTGAACGGTACGGGCGGGCTGCTGCACGTGGTGGCGCTGGCCTACGGCCCGCTGAGCCTGGTGCAGCCCCTCGGCGCGCTGACGATCGTGTTCGCGCTGCCGATGGCGGCCCTGTTCGTCGGCCGCAAGGCCGGCTCCACCGCCTGGCGCGGCGCCATCATGGCGACGATCGGTCTCGCGGGTCTGCTGTCCCTGGTGGGCACGTCCGACGGTCAGTCGCTGAGCACCGCCCAGCGGGTGTCCGTGGCCGTGTTCACCGGCGCGGTGGTTGTGACCCTGATGATCGCGGGCCGTGCGGCACACCGGCACCCGGCGGTGCGCAGCGTGCTGCTGGCGACCGCGTCCGGCATAGCCTTCGGCATGTCCTCGGTGTTCACCAAGACGGTGACGGTCGACTGGGACAACGGCGCGGTCTCGGCGACCGACATCCCCTTCCTGGGCGTGATCGCGGTGTTCGCGGTGGCCGGTCTGATGCTGTCGCAGGCGTCCTACCGGGGCGCGGGCCTGGCGGCTCCGCTGGCGGTCCTGACGGTCGTGAACCCGGTGGTGGCGGCCGCGGTCGGCATCACGATGTTCGGTGAGACCTTCCGCTACGGCACGACGGGCACCCTGCTCGCCCTGTCCGCCGGAGTGGTCGCCGCGGGCGGCCTGATCCTGCTGACCACGGAGCGGCTGGAGAAGAGCGCACCTGCCGACTCCGCCAAGGCTCCCGTGGCCCCCTCGCCCGTCGAGGAGTTGCTGGACGCCCTCCCTGGCCAGCCCGTCGACGTGAGCGCGAACGTCGACGCCGAGCTCGCCGCGCGGGCCGGGGACATCCGCCTCCCGGCGCCGGCGGCGGTACCGGCCGGCGAGAGTTACGAGACCCTGGAGCCGGCCGGCTCCGCTGAACCGGCCGGCTACTTCGGTCCGTTCCACGCCGGGCTGTACGTGATGATGCCGGTCCACGACCGGCGCCGTACCCGAGTCAAATCCTGACGCCGCCGGCCCGCAGATAGGCGAGCGGGTCGATGTCGGAACCGAATCCGGGCCCCGTCCGCACCTCGAAGTGCAGATGCGGGCCCGTGGTGTTCCCGGTGGACCCGGAGCGCCCGATGCGCTGCCCCTCGCCGACCGACTGGCCGTCCCGCACGGAGATCGCGGACAGGTGCGCGTACTGCGAGTACCGCCCGTCGGCGTGCCGGATCACCACCTGGTAGCCGTACGATCCCGCCCACCCCGCGCTGACGACCGTCCCGTTCTCGATGGCCTTCACCGACGTGCCGGTCGGGACGAGGAAGTCGACGCCGGTGTGGTAGCCCTTCGACCAGGAGGAGCCCGACGCGTGGTACGCGGTGCCGATGGGGGCGTTCACGGGGGCGACGAGTGAGCGGCTCGTCGTCTTCTTGTGGGTGACCTTTTCAGTGGTCTCCGAAGAGGCCTTCTTCTTCGGAGACTTCGTGGTCGACGACTTGGTGGCCGGTTTCGTCGTCGTGTGGGCCGTAGGGGCCGCCTTGCCGTGCAGGCTGAGCCGCTGGCCCGGCAGGATCAGGTCGGGGTCACTGCCCACGGTCGTGCGGTTCGCGGCGTAGAGCCCGTGCCAGCCGCCGTCGACGCGTTCGGTGTCGGCGATCCCGGAGAGGGTGTCGCCGCGCACGACCGTGTACATCTCGGCGGTGCCCGCGCGGGACTGCGGTGTGGTCTGCGGCTGGACGTCCTTCACGGACCGCTTGGCGACGGTCTGCGTCTTGGATGCCTCGGCCTTGGTCTTTGTCTTGGCCTTGGTGGACTCGGTGGTGCCTCCGACGTGGATGTCGGGGGTACCGCCGCCCCGGGTGAGCCCGGCGCGCACCGAGCAGACGGGCCAGGCGCCGGGCCCCTGGCCCTTGAGCACCTTCTCCGCGATGGCGATCTGCTGGTCCCGGGTCGCCAGGTCCGCGCGGTGCGCGTACGCCGTGCCGCCGTAGGCCTCCCAGGTGGACTGGGTGAACTGAAGCCCGCCGTAGTACCCGTTGCCGGTGTTGATGCTCCAGTCGCCGCTGGACTCACAGGCGGCGACCTTGTTCCAGGTGCTCACATCGGCCGCCTGGGCGGTGCCCGCGCCGACGGCCGCGAGCGGGATCGCGATGCCCGCGCCGCCCGCCGTGACCGTGAGCAGCGAGGCCCGGTTGATCCTGCTCGGCTGATACCGGCGGTGCCGGCCGCGTACGGCCATGGGGAATCCCCCTCCACATGCGTCAGGAGGGCCAAAAGTAAGCGCCCCGAACAGGCCATGACAAGGCGGCAACCAGCCTCCCTGTGGCTCAAGTGACCGGTATTCCCT
>NZ_JBLTJC010000226.1:0-17053 GCF_048158785.1 Streptomyces colwelliae
CCCCCGCTCCTGCCCCCGCCGCTGAGGCCGGCGGCCGCGACGACGGTCCCGTACCCGTGATCTCCCCCCTCGTACGACGACTCGCGCGCGAGAACGGCCTGGAACTGCGGGAGTTGACGGGTTCCGGGCGGGACGGACTGATTCTGCGGGCGGATGTCGAGAAGGCGCTCCGCGCGGCGGCGACCCTGGAGGCGACCACACAGGAAGCGACCCTCCTCCCCCCGGCCACGCTCCCCGCGACAGGGACAGCCACAGCGACCGCGACCACGATCACGACCGACACCGACGGAGTCACCCGCACCCCCCTCCGCGGCATCCGCGGCGCCGTGGCCGACAAGCTCTCCCGCAGTCGCCGGGAGATCCCCGACGCGACCTGCTGGGTGGACGCCGACGCGACGGAGCTGATGCGTGCCCGTGCGGCCATGAACGCCGCCGGTGGGCCCAAGATCTCCGTGCTCGCGCTCCTCGCCAGGATCTGCACGGCCGCGCTGGCCCGGTTCCCGGAGCTCAACTCCAGCGTGGACATGGAGGCGAGGGAGATCGTCCGCTTCGACCGGGTCCACCTCGGCTTCGCCGCGCAGACCGAGCGCGGGCTGGTCGTACCCGTCGTACGGGACGCGCAGGCGCGGGACGCGGAGGCGCTGAGCACGGAGTTCGCGCGGCTCACCGAGGCGGCACGGACAGGGACACTCACGCCCGGAGACCTCACCGGCGGGACCTTCACGCTCAACAACTACGGGGTGTTCGGCGTCGACGGCTCCACGCCGATCATCAACCACCCCGAGGCGGCCATGCTCGGCGTCGGCCGTATCGTCCCCAAACCCTGGGTGCACGAGGGCGAGTTGGCGGTGCGGCAGGTCGTGCAGCTCTCGCTCACCTTCGACCACCGGGTGTGCGACGGCGGTACGGTGGGCGGTTTCCTGCGGTATGTGGCGGACTGCGCGGAACAGCCGGCGGTGCTGTTGCGCAACCTGTGATCACGGCGGCGCGGACACGTTCCCTGTGATCAGGGCGGGACGCATACTCGGGGGGTGACCGCGTACGAGCCCTCCGACGCCGTGCCCGGCGACGCGTACGACGCCGTCGTGCTCGCCGGTGGTGCCGCCCGGAGACTCGGCGGCGCCGACAAGCCGGGCCTACGGGTGGGCGGCCGGGCGCTGCTCGACCGGGTGCTCGGTGCCTGTGCCGACGCCGGGACCACGGTCGTCGTAGCCGACCCGAGGCCCACCGCCCGGCCGGTGCGCTGGGCGCGCGAGGACCCGCCCGGCGCGGGCCCCGTCGCCGCGCTCGACGCCGGTCTGCGCCACACCACCGCCGAGGCCGTCGTGGCCCTCTCGGCCGACCTGCCGTTCCTCGAAGTGGCCACCGTACGGCGGCTGTTGACCGCCCTGCGGAGCAGTGGCGCCGAAGGGGTGCTGCTCACCGACACCGACGGGCGCGACCAGCCGCTCGTGGCCGCGTACCGCGTGTCGGCGCTCCGCCGGGAACTGAGCGCACTCTCCAATGAGCCCGGCGGCCTCACCGGGCTGCCCCTGCGCCGGCTGACCGCCGCGCTCGATCTCACCCGCGTCCCCGACCCCGTCGCGTCCTTCGACTGCGACACCTGGGACGACCTCGCCACCGCCAGGGCACGCATCAGGGAGCATGGGCACGTGTTGGATGAATGGATTTCCGCAGTCAAGGACGAACTGGGCATCGACCTGGACGTCGACACCGGCATCCTGCTCGACCTCGCCCGCGACGCCGCCCACGGGGTGGCCAGGCCCGCCGCGCCGCTGACCACCTTCCTGGTCGGCTATGCGGCGGCGCAGGGCAAGGGCGGCCCCGAAGCCGTCGCCGAGGCCGCGCGCAAGGCCGTCGCCCTCGCGCTGCGCTGGGCGGACGAGGAGACCTCCGGGCCCACGCCCGACGCGACGTCCGAGGCAGCCCCCGAGACGAAGTCCGCCCCTGGCCCCGGCGCACCGTCCGATCCCGCGCCGGACGCCGCCCCCAAGTCCGCGTCCGGGGCGAAGTCCGACGCCGCCCCCGACACCAAGCTCCGGACAAAGTCCGGCGCCGCGCCGGAGGCCGCGCCCGGATCGAACCCCTGCGCCCCGTCCACCCCGCACCCGGACTCCACCGCATGACCGCGCGCGGCACGCACACGCACGCCGGCGAGCACGCCCAGGATGCCGAGGACCTCGACGTCGATGAGGTGCTCGCCCTCGTGAACGAAGGCAGCACCGGCGACTCCGCCGTGCCCTCACCCCCACCGCGGGGCACGCCGCAGACCTCCGGCGCTCCCCGCAAGCCCGACACCGATCAGCACAGGGCCACTCCCTGGCCCGAGGCCCGCGCGATCGCCGGACGCGCCGCACGTACCGGTTCCCGCCGCGCCCCCGTCTCCGTGGTCCTCGACTCCGCCCTCAGTCTCGTCCTGGCCGCGCCGCTCGTCGCGCTCAGCGACCTGCCCTCGTTCGACACCTCGGCGATGGACGGCTGGGCGGTCGCGGGCCCCGGCCCCTGGGCCGTACGCGAGGACGGGGTGCTCGCCGGGCACGCGCGGTCCGAGCCGCTGAGTGACGGCGAGGCCGTGCGGATCGCGACCGGCGCACGTGTTCCCGCGGACGCCACCGCCGTCATCCGCAGCGAGCACGGCCGTACCGACGACAAGGGCCGCCTCCACGCGGCCCGGGACCTCGGACACGGCCAGGACATCCGCCCGCGCGGGCAGGAGTGCCGCAGCGGCGACCAGTTGCTGCCCGGCGGCACCCTGGTGACCCCGCCGGTACTCGGCCTCGCCGCGGCCGCCGGGTACGACACGCTCACCGTCGTCCCCCGCCCCCGGGTCGAAGTCCTCATCCTGGGCGACGAGTTGCTCACTGAGGGGCTGCCCCGGGAGGGACTGATCCGGGACGCGCTCGGGCCGATGCTGCCGTCCTGGCTGCGCGCGCTCGGCGCCGAGGTCACCGCGGTCCGGCGGCTCGGTGACGACGAGAAGGTGCTGCACAAGGCGATCACGGGCAGCACCGCCGACCTCATCGTCACCACCGGCGGCACCGCCTCCGGCCCGGTCGACCACGTCCACCCCACCCTGCGCCGCATCGGCGCCGAGCTCCTCGTGGACGGCGTGAAGGTACGCCCCGGCCACCCCATGCTGCTGGCCCGCATCAAGGACGACCAGCACCTCGTCGGCCTGCCCGGCAACCCCCTTGCGGCGATCTCCGGCCTGCTCACCCTCGCCGAACCGCTGCTGCGGACCCTGTCGGCACACCCCGCCCCGGAGCCGTACGAGCTGCCCCTCCAGGACGCGGTGCACGGGCATCCGTACGACACCCGGCTCATCCCCGTCGTTCTGCGCGGCGACTGTGCCGTGCCGCTGCACTACAACGGCCCGGCCATGCTGCGGGGGATCGCGGGGGCCGACGCGCTCGCGGTCGTACCGCCGGGTGGTGCGCGGCAGGGGCAGCAGGCGGAACTCATCGATCTGCCCTGGGCGGCCGCCGGGATCGGGGTGTGTTTCACGTGAAACAGTCGGGCCATGATGCGATCGCCCGCCAGGCGGACGAACATCTCGTGACCCATCGGGTGGAACTCCCGAAGAAAGTGGTCGAGCACCCCTTCCAGCAGGTCGCGAAACGGCTGTCCATCGCGCTGTTCCTGCTCGTCGCGACCGCGCTGATCGTCTATGCCGACCACGAGGGCTACAACGACAACTCGGACGGCTCGGTCGACCTCCTCGACGCCTTCTACTACGCCACGGTCACGCTCTCGACCACCGGCTACGGCGACATCACCCCGGTCAGCGACGGCGCCCGGCTCACCAACATTCTCGTCGTCACGCCGTTGCGCGTGCTGTTCCTGATCGTCCTGGTCGGCACCACCCTCGAAGTCCTCACCGAACGCACGCGGGAGGAATGGCGTCTCAACCGCTGGAGGTCCACGTTGCGGGATCACACCGTCGTCATCGGCTTCGGTACGAAGGGGCGGTCGGCGATCCAGACCGTGTGCGCGACGGGGCTGAAGAAGGAACAGGTCGTCGTGGTCGACCCCAGCGGGAAGGCGATCGAGGCGGCGAGTAGCGAGGGGTACGTCGGAGTCGTCGGGGACGCCACCCGCAGCGAGGTTCTCAAGCGCGCCGAGGTGCACAAGGCGCGGCAGATCATCATCGCGACGCAGCGCGACGACACGGCCGTGCTGGTGACCCTCACGGCCCGGCAGCTCAACCGCGGCGCGAAGATCGTCGCCGCGGTCCGCGAGGAGGAGAACGCGCCGCTGCTCAAGCAGTCCGGCGCCGACGCCGTCATCACCAGCGCCAGCGCGGCCGGCCGCCTGCTCGGCCTGTCCGTGCTCAGCCCCGCCGCCGGCATGGTCATGGAGGACCTCATCCAGCAGGGCAGCGGCCTCGACATGACCGAACGCCCGGTCATAAAGGCCGAGGTCGGCAAGTCGCCGCGCGACACGGACGACCTGGTGGTGAGCGTCGTACGCGGACACCGGGTGCTCGGCTACGACGATCCGGCCATCGGATCCCTTCAGCTGACGGACCGGCTCATCACGATCGTGCGGGTCTCACCGGGTTCGCAGGTCACGCCGCACACCCGGCCGTTGCCGGAGTGACACACCTCGGCCGTTGCCGCAGCGACAGACCTTCGGCGGCCGGCCGCGTGACGAGGAGTAGCGTCGGCCTCATGTATGCGATCACGATTCCCGAACCTGGTGGACCCGAAGCGCTGGTGTGGGGCGAGGTCCCGGACCCGGTGCCCGGCGAGGGCGAGGTCCTGGTCGAGGTGGTGGCCAGCGCGGTCAACCGGGCCGACATCATGCAGCGCCAGGGCTTCTACGACCCGCCGCCCGGCGCGTCCCGCTACCCCGGTCTCGAATGCTCCGGCCGGATCACCGAGATCGGCCCCGGGGTGTCCGGCTGGTCGGTCGGCGACGAGGTGTGCGCGCTGCTCGCGGGCGGCGGTTACGCCCAGAAGGTCGCCGTTCCGGCCGGGCAGCTGCTGCCCGTGCCCGCCGGCGTCGACCTCAAGCGGGCCGCCGCGCTGCCCGAGGTGGTCTGCACGGTCTGGTCGAACGTCTTCATGGTCGCCCACCTCCGTCCCGCCGAGACGCTCCTCGTGCACGGCGGTTCCAGCGGCATCGGCACCATGGCGATCCAGCTCGCCAAGGCCGTCGGCGCGAAGGTCGCCGTCACCGCCGGCACGAAGGAAAAGCTCGACTACTGCGCCGAGTTGGGCGCCGACATCCTGATCAACTACCGCGAGCAGGACTTCGTCGCCGAGATCCAGCAGGCCACGGGTGGTGCGGGCGCCGACGTCATCCTCGACAACATGGGCGCCAAGTACCTGGACCGCAACGTCCAGGCCCTCGCCGTCAACGGCAGGCTCGCGATCATCGGGATGCAGGGCGGTATCAAGGCCGAGCTGAACATCGCCGCCCTCCTCGGCAAGCGGGCCGCGATCAGCGCGACCTCGCTGCGGGCCCGCCCGCTCGGCGAGAAGGCGGCCATCGTCGCCGCCGTACGTGAGCATGTGTGGCCGCTGATCGAGGGCGGTCACGTACGGGCGGTCGTCGACCGGGAGCTGCCGATGAGCGAGGCGGGGACCGCGCACCAGGTGCTGGAGGACAGCGGGCACATCGGCAAGGTGCTGCTCGTCGCGCCGTAGGCCCGGCAGCTCCTAGCCACGGCGCACCCGGAGCGCGATGAAGGCGAGGCCCAGGCCGAGCCCGATGAGGATCAGGCCGCTGCCCAGCGGCAGGATCCGCAGCACGGGCTCGGCGGGGTCCTCGGCGTGGGTGACCGTCTGGTGCCGGGGCTGGAGCGGCGGGGAGGTCGGCACGGGTGCCGCCACCTGAGGGGACTCGGAGTCGGCGGGCGCGGGACTGGCGGGACCGGCGGAGCTGTCCGCGTGGCTCCCGTCGTCGTCACCGTCCGCTTTCAGGCCGGCCGTGTCATCGCCGTCGCCCTCGCCGCCGCCTCCGCTCTCGTCCTCGTCCGCCGTCGGCTCCGCGGTACGTCCCGGCCGTTGCCGCCCTTCGCCGGCCAGGTTTCCGGCCCTGGACGGTTCGGCGGACGGACGGGCGGCGTCGGGGCCGGAAGCAGGCCTCAAGGCGGAGGCGGAGGCTGAGGTCGAAGCAGAGACCGAGGCGGAGCCGGATGCGGGCGCCGTGACCGCGACGCGACCACCCCCGGCACCATCGGCACCACCGGTGCTCCAGGCACCCCCGGTGCTCGCACCGCTCCCCGCCTCCACTCCGTACGCCAGGACACCTCCGTACGCCGGAGCACCTCCGTACGGACTCACCACCGCGCCGGTGCCCAGCACCAGCAGCAGTCCCGTTGTGCGAAGCCATGGAGTCACGTCCGTGACCCCCTCCCGAGCCGAGGCGGCAAGATCGACGCGACCAGCGTCACATCGGCCGGGCGCTCCGGCACTCCGGGTTCGGCCAAGCGGAAACGGTCGATCACCCTTCGAGGGGGGGCACCACGGTGGTGAGGCGTGCGAGTGCGAGAGAATGGCGGCATGGAGATGCCGAGGAACGAAAGGTCACCGGAGAAGCCTCAAATCCTGGTCGTGGGACAGGACGGGATGGCGCTCGGTGGCACCGGGGACGAGGACTCCCGCGAGATCCCGGTGACGGAGATGGTGGAGCAGCCGGCCAAGGTCATGCGGATCGGCAGCATGATCAAGCAGCTTCTTGAGGAGGTGCGTGCGGCTCCCCTCGACGAAGCCAGCCGGGCCCGGCTCAAGGAGATCCACCGCAGCTCCGTGAAGGAGCTGGAGGACGGTCTGGCGCCCGAGCTGGTGGAGGAGCTGGAGCGGCTGTCGCTGCCGTTCACGGACGACGTGACGCCGAGCGACGCGGAACTGCGCATCTCGCAGGCCCAGTTGGTGGGCTGGCTGGAGGGGCTGTTCCACGGGATCCAGACCACGCTGTTCGCCCAGCAGATGGCCGCGCGGGCGCAGCTGGAGCAGATGCGCCGGGCCCTGCCGCCGGGTGTCGGTGACGGCGCCGAGGAGGGGCAGCCGGGCGGCGGCCGCGTGGGCGGCCCGTACCTGTAGTACCCGCACACGAACCCGCCTGTAGTACCCGCACCCGAACCCGCACCGTCAAAAGGGCCCGGCAGCCGATGCCGCCGGGCCCTTCCGCATGACCGTCACCGGGGTCGGGGCGGGTCGCTCTCCGGGGTCAGGACGGGTTGCCCGTCGACACGCCCAGCTGGATCTGGGGCATGTCCTTGGGGTCCACGTCCGTGCCGGCCGCCGGGAACTGGTCCATGACCGTGCCCTGGCCGTAGGTGTTCTCGTCCTCGGACTTGATCTTCACCTTCCAGCCCGCGGCCTGGAGGCAGGACTTGACCGAGTCGATGTACTTGAACTGGAAGTTCGGGATCTGGATCTTGCTGGGGTCGTTGTACGACTCCTCGGGCTCCTTGCACTCGGTCGTCGCGATCGTCTTCGACGTGTCGCCGTCGCGGTGCCCCTCGACCGCGGTCGCCGAGGTGCTCGTGCTCGCGCTGCTGTCGCTGCCCTTCGCGTCGTCGTCGCCGCCGTTGTTCATCGACAGGGCGACGATCAGCGCGCCGACCGCGACGAGGGCGACGACGACCGAGCCGATGATCACCGGTCTGCTGCTCCTGCCGCCGCCTCCCCCGGAGGCCGGCGTCGGGTGCTGCGGGGTCAGGTTGTACGGCGGCGGGGTCGAGATGCCCTGCTGCCCGAACCCGACCGAGGGCTGCGGCTGGTAGCCCGCCTGCTGCGGATAGCCGTAGGCCGGTGCCGGCGCGGGTGTGCCGCCGTAGGGGCCCGGCTGGTACGGCGTCTGTACGGGGCCGGTGGGTGCGGGGGCCGCCTGGTCGACCGGCGGGAAGACCGCGGAGCCGACGCCCGCGCCGCTCTGCGCGGGCGCGCCCGGCACGATGCTCGGGGCCGCCGCGTGCAGCGAGGACACGACCCGCAGGCACTCGTCGCGCATGGCCTCGGCGCTGGGGAAGCGCTCGTTCGGGTTCTTCTTCAGCGCGCGGGCGACCAGCGCGTCCACGGCCGGCGGCAGGGAACGGTTGATCGAGGAGGGCGCGACCGGCTCCTCCTGCACATGCGCGTACGCGATGGCCAGCGGCGAGTCCGCGTCGAACGGCAGCCGCCCGGTGACCAGTTGGAACAGCATGATGCCGACCGAGTACAGGTCGCTGCGCGCGTCCACGCCCCGGCCGAGCGCCTGCTCCGGCGAGAGGTACTGCGGGGTGCCGACGACCATGCCGGTCTGGGTCATCGAGGTGACCCCGGACTGCATGGCGCGGGCGATGCCGAAGTCCATGACCTTGACGACACCGCGCTTGGTCATCATCACGTTGCCCGGCTTGATGTCCCGGTGGACCAGGCCCATCTCGTGGCTGATGTCCAGGGCGGCCAGCACGTCCCCGGTGATCTTCAGCGCCTTGTCGGCGGGCATCGCGCCGAACTGCCGTACGTCCTCGTCGAGCACGGAGCCGAGCGGGCGGCCCTCGACGTACTCCATGACGATGTACGGCATCGTCGCGCCGTCCAGCGCGTCCTCGCCGGTGTCGAAGACGGAGACGATGTTGGTGTGGGTGAGCTTGGCCACGGCCTGGGCCTCGCGGCGGAAGCGCTCGCGGAAGGCCTGTTCCCGGCCGAGTTCGGTGTGCAGTGTCTTGATCGCGACCTGACGGTCGAGCACCGAGTCGTACGCCAGGTGCACCGAGGCCATGCCGCCCTCGCCGAGCAGGTCGCGCAGTTGATAGCGGCCACCTGCGAACGCACGCCCCGCATACCGGTCCTGTGGGCCGTCCTGGCTCATGTTCCGTGTCCCCCATCGGCGCCGGCTCGGTGATCGAAAGTGTCATTCCCGGCCAAGTCTGCCGGAGGGCACTGACACGTCAAGCGCGGTGCCCGATCCGTGACCGTACGCGAAAGAAGAGTCGTGGAAGCGTTACAGGTGCTGTACCGGCGGTACACAGAATTTGCACGACGGCGCGTGATACCGATTTGATGGCCGGTCCGTCTACGGACGATTCCGGCACTGATCCCGGAACGGCGGCTTGCGCCGAGCCTGTAGCGTGGCCGACGGAGACCGTAACAACACCGCGCTCACCGCGGGCAGAAACGACGGCGAGGACTGATGGCACAGCAGCACGCTCAGGGCCCGTCCGACCCCGAGGCGGCTGGCGGCGGAATGTCGGACGCACCGGAGCTGTGGGGTAACGGCGGACTGGTCGGCGACGGCCGGTACCGGCTCACCCACAGACTGGGCCGGGGCGGTATGGCCGAGGTTTTCGCGGCCGAGGACGTACGGCTCGGGCGCACGGTCGCGGTCAAGCTGCTCCGTTCCGACCTGGCCGAGGACCCGACGTCGAAGGCCCGCTTCACGCGCGAGGCCCAGTCGGTGGCCGGGCTCAACCACCACGCGATCGTCGCCGTGTACGACTCCGGCGAGGACTACGTGGGCGGCATGTCCGTGCCGTACATCGTCATGGAGATCGTCGAAGGACGGACGATCCGCGACCTCCTCCTCAACGCCGAGGCGCCCGGGCCCGAGCAGGCCCTGATCATCGTCTCCGGTGTCCTGGAGGCGCTCGCCTACTCGCACCAGCACGGCATCGTGCACCGCGACATCAAGCCCGCGAACGTGATCATCACGCACAACGGCGCCGTGAAGGTCATGGACTTCGGCATCGCGCGCGCCCTGCACGGGGCGTCCACGACGATGACGCAGACCGGCATGGTCATGGGCACCCCCCAGTACCTCTCCCCGGAGCAGGCGCTCGGCAAGGCCGTCGACCACCGCTCCGACCTGTACGCGACGGGCTGCCTCCTCTACGAACTCCTCGCGCTGCGGCCCCCGTTCACCGGCGAGACGCCCCTGTCGGTGGTCTACCAGCACGTCCAGGACATCCCGGTCCCGCCGTCCCAGACCTCGAACGGCGTCTGCCCGCCGGAGCTCGACGGCCTCGTCATGCGCTCCCTCGCCAAGGACCCGGACGACCGCTTCCAGACGGCCGAGGAGATGCGCGGGCTCGTCCAGTACGGCCTGCAGATGCTCTACGACCAGGGCGGCCACACCGGCACCTGGAACACCGGCCCGGTGACCGTGGCGAACGGGCAGGGGACCCCGCCCGGGGGCTTCGCCGGTACGACCGTGATGCCCCAGGACTCCTCCGGCACCACGCAGATCCCGCAGCCGATCCTGCCCGGCGGCTACGGCAACGGCGACGACGGTGGCTTCGAGGGGCACGGCAACCACGGCAGCGGCCGCGGCAAGCTGTGGATCCTCGCGGTGCTCGCGGTGATCGCCATCGCGGCGGGTGTCGCGCTGGCCCTGAACACCACGGGCAACGGCAGCGGCGGTTCGGGCACCACCCAGTCGCCGACCACCTCGCAGTCCGCGACCGACGACACGGCCACGGAGTCGCCGAGCGACGACACGACCGCCTCGCCGACCGACACGGACACGGACGACAGCGGCACGAGTTCGGGTTCGGACTACACGCCGTCGTACACGCCCTCGTACACCCCGACCGAGACGGCCACCGAGGAGCCGTCGAGCACGCCGACCCCGTCGGCCACCAAGTCGGCGCCGAGCACCCCGTCGGCGACGGCCTCGGCGGACCCGACGGACACGGGCGGCACCGGCGACGACGGCGGGGACGACGGCGGCACCGTCACGGGCGCCCTGGGCGGCTGACCCGGCCCGGATCACCGGCACCGACGCACTCACGCGCGCGTGCACCCCGTAACAGGGGTCCACGCGCGCGTGCCGTTCACCGGTGCCCCTGGGGGGCGCCCTCCGCGAACGCCTCGCACACCGCGTCGTACTCCCGCGTCCACCACACCGCGAGCGCCGAGGCGGCCGGGAACTGGGGGTCCGCGCGGGTGTCGCCGCGTTCGTAGTGCCAGCGCAGCATCCAGAAGTCGTTGAGCCGCTCCCACCACACCCGGTGCACGGCGGCGGCGAGTTCGGCGGGGCCGGCGCGCGCCGAACGCCGGTACGCGTGTGCGTACGCCCGCACCTTCGGCAGGTCCAGGGTCCCGTCGGGCCGTACGAAGAAGATCGCGGCGGCGCGTACGGCCTCCTCGGCGCGGGGCTGTACGCCGAGGCGGTCCCAGTCGACGATCGCGGCGGGGGCGTCGCCCTTGTAGAGCAGGTTGAACGGGTGGAAGTCCCCGTGCACCCACGCCACGGAGGCCCCGCGCGGCGGCCGTCGGTCCGCGTGCCGTTCCAGCAGTTCGCGCCGCTCCAGCAGCCGGTGGCGGGCCAGTTCGTCGAAGGCGTCGGCGGGCCGGTGCCGGCGGACGTGCCCGAGCAGGTCCTCGATGAGGGCGAAGGTGTCGGCGGGGTCGGCACCCGGCGCGCACTCCTCCCGCCGCCCCGGCATGACCCGCTCCAGGCTCGCGTGGACGACCCCCAGGAGCGCGCCGAGGCGCCCGCACTGGACGGTGGTCAGCTGGCCGCCGTGGCGGTGTCTGCCGTCGATCCAGGGGTGCAGGGCGTAGGCGTGACCGCCGACGACGGCGACCGTACGGCCGTCGCGGGCGGGCAGCGGGGGTGCCACGGGGACGCCGAGGTCGGCCAGGCGCCGGGTCGCGGTGTGCTGGCGGGCGATCGCCGCCGGGTCCGCGGTCTCGGGGTCGAAGTGGTGCTTGAGGAAGTAGCGGCCCTGGGTCGTGCGGAGCCGGTAGCCGCGGTTCAGGAGGCCCTGTTCGACGGGTTCGCAGGTGACGGCGGACCCGGCGGCGTACTGGCGGAGGAGGGCGCCCAGCGGGGGCGCGTGGGGCACGAGGGGTGGTACACGTAAGGGCGGCACGCGGCCGATGCTAGGGCACGGGACGGGGCCGTGAGCTGCGGTTTGTCACAGAAAGTCACCAGTCGGTCCGTGATGGTCGCTTTCGGTCACAGGGTGGGCCCGAAGTGGCGTTCCAGGCCGCCGTCCGTCGAATGCACGGTGCTGAGCCGCGGCTCGATGCGCAGGTACACCATCGCGCCCCGGGTCGGGCCGAAACGCTCGACCTGCTCCGCCGTCGGCTCGTGCGGCTCGCACGCGCCGATCACCTGCACGGACCACAGGTCGTCATCCGGGCCGGCCGAGTCCAGGTTGTCGGCGCCGTACGCGACGACACGGTCCACGCACGCGTGGTGGTGGCCGTGGCTCCGGGGCATCCGCAGCAGCAGCCGCTCGTCCGCCACGATGTGACGGGCGGGTGCCAGGAAGGGCAGCGCCCCCAGGGTGGTGGCCACCCGGCCGCGGTCGGTGCGCGCGAGCAGATCGACGGCGAGCTGTTCGTCGGTGGGCATGCACTTACTGTCGGATGAACGACCCCTCCGGGGGAGGGGTCTTTGGTCCCTAATACCGCTGCTGCTCGACCTGTCTCTGTGCTTGTTTCCGCGCCACATAGGCAGCCGCCTGCGAGCGCCGCTCCATACCGAGTTTGGAAAGCAGACTCGACACGTAGTTCTTGATGGTCTTCTCCGCGAGGTGCAGCCGCTCGCCGATCGCCCGGTTGGTGAGCCCCTCCCCGATCAGGTCGAGGATCCTGCGCTCCTGGTCGGTGAGGGAGTCGAACTTCTCGTCCTGTTGCGGGCCGCCGTTGCGCAGCCGCTCCAGCACCCGGGCGGTCGCCACCGGGTCGAGCAGCGACCTGCCGGCCGCGACGTCCCGTACGGCACTCAGCAGTTCGTTGCCCCGGATGGCCTTCAGGACGTACCCGGAGGCACCCGCCATGATCGCGTCGAAGAGGGCCTCGTCGTCCGCGAACGAGGTCAGCATCAGGCACTTCACGGACTCGTCCCGCGCGCGGATCTCACGGCACACCTCGACCCCGCTGCCGTCCGGGAGCCGTACGTCGAGAATCGCCACATCGGGGTGTGTGGCCGGGATCCGTACCAGCGCGTCGGCCGCCGTGCCGGCCTCGCCGACCACCTCGATGTCGTCCTCGACCGAGAGCATCTCGTGGACACCCCGGCGGACCACTTCATGGTCGTCGAGGAGAAATACGCTGATTTTTCCGACTCCGGGCACGCGGTAAGTCTCACATACGGGCTCTTCCCGTGCCCGAGGTGAGCGGGATAACGTGCCGTTGTTCCGGCCCCCTGCAAGGCTGTGACCAGGACTTGTTCCCGACTTTCGCGATTTACTTGGAAATCCAAGCAAAATCGCAGGTCAGGAGGGGTTTCACAGAATTGTGGAGCACTGGGTAACGTGCCTGTTGCAGGGCGCTCGCCGGGGCACCTGTCACGCCTGCTCCCGACGAACCGCACCCACCCTGTGCGTCCGTGGGGCGCAGGTGAGCCGCACTGGCACCCGGCGAACCCGGGGAGCCGGACCGACGGAGGAGCACACGTGACCGTGGAGAGCACTGCCCCGCGCAAGCCGCGACGCAGCGCCGGAAGCAAGGCCAAGGGCGCCGACCCGGACCTCGTCCAGCTGCTGACGCCCGAGGGCAAGCGAGTCAAGAACGCCAAGACCGCCCCGTACGACAAGTACGTCGCCGGCATCACCCCCGAAGAGCTCCGCGGCCTGTACCGCGACATGGTGCTCACCCGCCGCTTCGACGCCGAGGCCACCGCCCTCCAGCGCCAGGGCGAGCTGGGCCTGTGGGCGTCGCTGCTCGGCCAGGAGGCCGCCCAGATCGGCTCCGGGCGGGCCACCCGCGAGGACGACTACGTCTTCCCGACCTACCGCGAGCACGGCGTCGCCTGGTGCCGCGGGGTCGACCCGACCAACCTGCTGGGCATGTTCCGGGGCGTCAACCACGGCGGCTGGGACCCCAACACGAACAACTTCCACCTCTACACGATCGTCATCGGCTCGCAGACCCTGCACGCCACGGGCTACGCGATGGGCGTGACCATGGACGGCGCCGACAGCGCCGTCATCGCGTACTTCGGGGACGGCGCCTCCAGCCAGGGCGACGTCGCCGAGTCGTTCACGTTCTCCGCGGTCTACAACGCCCCGGTCGTGTTCTTCTGCCAGAACAACCAGTGGGCCATCTCCGAGCCCACCGAGAAGCAGACCCGCGTCCCGCTCTACCAGCGTGCGCAGGGCTACGGCTTCCCGGGCGTCCGCGTCGACGGCAACGACGTCCTGGCCTGTCTCGCCGTCACCAAGTGGGCGCTGGAGCGGGCCCGCAACGGTGAGGGCCCGACGCTCGTCGAGGCGTACACCTACCGCATGGGCGCGCACACCACCTCCGACGACCCGACCAAGTACCGGGCCGACGAGGAGCGCGAGTCCTGGGAGGCGAAGGACCCGATCCTGCGCCTGCGCGCGTACCTCGAAGCCTCGCATCACGCGGATGAGGGATTTTTCGCGGAACTCGAGACGGAGAGCGAGGCGTTGGGCAGGCGAGTGCGCGAAGCGGTCCGTGCCATGCCGGACCCGGACCGGTTCGCCATCTTCGAGCACGTGTACGCGGACGGGCACGCGCTCGTCGACGAGGAGAGGGCCCAGTTCGCCGCCTACCAGGCGTCGTTCGCGGACGCAGAAGGGGGTAAGTGACATGGCGGAGACCACGACGCTCAAGAACCTGCCGCTGGCCAAGGCGATCAACGAATCGCTGCGCGCCGCCCTGGAGTCCGACCCCAAGGTCCTCATCATGGGCGAGGACGTCGGCAAGCTCGGCGGCGTCTTCCGCGTCACGGACGGCCTCCAGAAGGACTTCGGCGAGCGCAGGGTGGTCGACACCCCGCTGGCCGAGTCCGGCATCGTGGGCACGGCCATCGGTCTGGCCCTCCGCGGCTACCGCCCGGTCGTGGAGATCCAGTTCGACGGCTTCGTCTTCCCGGCCTACGACCAGATCGTCACCCAGCTCGCCAAGATGCACGCGCGCTCCCTGGGCAAGGTCAAGCTCCCCGTCGTCGTCCGCATCCCCTACGGCGGCGGCATCGGCGCGGTGGAACACCACTCGGAGTCCCCGGAAGCCCTGTTCGCGCACGTCCCGGGCCTGAAGATCGTCAGCCCCTCGAACTCGTCGGACGCCTACTGGATGATGCAGCAGGCCATCCACAGCGACGACCCGGTGATCTTCTTCGAACCGAAACGCCGCTACTGGGACAAGAGCGACGTCAACACCGAGGCCATCCCCGACCCCCTCCACAAGGCCCGCGTGGTCCGCGAGGGCACGGACCTCACCCTCGCCGCCTACGGACCGATGGTGAAGCTCTGCCAGGAGGCCGCCGACGCGGCCGCCGAGGAGGGCAGGTCCCTGGAGATCCTCGATCTGCGCTCGGTGTCCCCGCTGGACTTCGACGCGATCCAGACGTCGGTCGAGAAGACCCGCCGCCTGGTCGTGGTCCACGAGGCACCGGTGTTCTTCGGCTCCGGCGGCGAGATCGCGGCCCGCATCACGGAGCGCTGCTTCTACCACCTGGAGGCCCCGGTGCTGCGCGTGGGCGGCTATCACGCCCCCTACCCGCCGGCCCGCCTGGAGGAGGAGTACCTGCCGAGCCTGGACCGGGTGCTCGACGCCGTCGACCGCGCTCTGGCGTACTGAGGAGAGGGGCCGTGACGACGATGACTGAAGTTGAAGCGTCCGTACGCGAGTTCAAGATGCCGGACGTGGGCGAGGGCCTCACCGAGGCCGAGATCCTCAAGTGGTACGTCCAGGTCGGCGACACCGTCACCGACGGCCAGGTCGTCTGCGAGGTGGAGACGGCGAAGGCCGCGGTGGAACTGCCCATCCCGTACGACGGGGTGGTGCGCGAGCTGCGCTTCCCGGAGGGCACGACGGTGGACGTGGGCACGTCCATCATCGCGGTGGACGTGTCCGGGGGCGCGGCTCCCGAGGAGACCCCGGCCGCTCCCGTACCGGAGAAGGCGGAGGCGGAGGCGAAGCCCGCGGCTCCGGCCCGTACACCGGTCCTGGTGGGCTACGGCGTCTCCACGTCCGCCACGAAGCGCCGCCCCCGCAAGGGCGTGGAGATCCCGGCCCAGGAGGCGTCGGCGGCGGTCCAGGCGGAGCTGAACGGTCATGCGACCGGGACCGCTGCTGTGCAGTCCCGCCCGCTGGCCAAGCCGCCGGTGCGCAAGCTGGCGAAGGACCTGGGGGTCGACCTTGCGACGGTGACCCCGTCGGGCCCGGACGGCGTCATCACGCGCGAGGACGTGCACGCGGCGGTGGCACCGGTGACGGTGCAGGCACCCGGGCCGGTCGCGCCTTCGGCGCTTTCGGTGCCTTCCGCGACGTACGACTCGGCCCGGGAGACCCGTGTCCCGGTGAAGGGCGTCCGCAAGGCGACGGCGGCGGCGATGGTCGGTTCGGCGTTCACGGCGCCGCATGTCACGGAGTTCGTGACGGTGGACGTGACCCGGACGATGAAGCTGGTCGAGGAACTGAAGCGGTCCGACAAGTACGGGATGGAGGGCCTACGGGTCAACCCGCTCCTGCTGATCGCCAAGGCACTGCTGGTAGCGATCAAGCGCAACCCGGACATCAACGCGTCCTGGGACGAGGCGGCTCAGGAGATCGTCCTCAAGCACTACGTCAACCTCGGCATCGCGGCGGCCACCCCGCGCGGCCTGATCGTGCCGAACATCAAGGACGCCCACGCGAAGACGCTGCCGCAACTGGCGCAGTCGCTGGGCGAGTTGGTGTCGACGGCGAGGGACGGCAAGACGTCCCCGGCGGCGATGCAGGGCGGCACGGTGACCATCACCAACGTCGGCGTCTTCGGCATCGACACCGGCACACCGATCCTCAATCCCGGCGAGTCCGCGATCCTCGCGGTCGGCACGATCAAACTCCAACCGTGGGTCCACAAGGGCAAGGTGAAGCCCCGTCAGGTGACGACGCTGGCGTTGTCCTTCGATCACCGGTTGGTGGACGGGGAGTTGGGGTCGAAGGTGCTGGCGGATGTGGCGGCGATTCTTGAGCAGCCGAAGCGGTTGATCACCTGGGGGTAGTGGGCCAGGGACCAGGGGCCGCGCGACCGTGTTCGCGGCCGTTCTGGTGGGCCTGCTGCTGTCGGCCGCCGCCACCGAGTGGGTGGGTCTGCACTACATCTTCGGCGCGTTCCTCTTCGGTGTGATCCTGCCGCGCACCGGCGGCGAGCG
>NZ_JBLTJC010000227.1:0-16970 GCF_048158785.1 Streptomyces colwelliae
GAGTTGGAGCGCCTCCTGGATGCGGGAGAGGGCCGCGGCGCCCGTCTGGTACTGGGTGATCGCGCCGACGACCTGCTGGATCGGCATCATCAGATAGAAGACGTAGAGGAGGAACGCGACCAGCGTGCCGACGTCGATCGCGCCCGTCGCCACCCGCGCCCCGCCCACCGCGAGGACCGTGATGAACGCGATCTGCATCGACAGGCCGGCCGTATTGCCCGCCGCGGCCGCCCACTTGGCCGCGCGGATGCTCTGCCGCCACGACTCCTCGGCCGCCGCGTGCAGGGTGCGCTCCTCGCGGTCCTCGGCGCCGGACGCCTTTACCGTGCGCAGCGCGCCGAGGATCCGCTCCAACGAGGCGCCCATCACACCGATCGCGTCCTGTGCCCGCCGGCTGGCCCGGTTGATGCGCGGCACGATCACGCTGAGCACGACGCCCGCACCCACGATCACGCCGAGGGTGACGGCCAGCAGCACAGGGTCGACCAGACCCATCAGCACCACCGTCGCGACGAGGATGAGCCCCTCGGTGCCGAGCCCGACGAGGGAGTCGGTGGTGACCTCGCGCAGCAGCGTGGTGTCCGAGGTGATGCGGGCCATCAGGTCACCGGGCTCGCTGCGGTCCACGGCGGAGATCCGCAGCCGCAGCAGATACGACGACAGGGCGCGCCGGGCGCCGAGCACCACCGACTCCGCGGTACGCCGCAGAACGTATGAACCCAGCGCGCCCAGCGCCGCGTTGGCGACCACCAGCGCCGACATCGCGAGCAGCGCCCCGGTAATGGTGCGGTCGTGCGACAGGTCGTCGATGAGTCCCCGCGCCACCAGCGGCAGCAACAGCCCGGTACCCCCGGTGACCAGCGAGAGCAACGCGCCCGCCAACAGGGCCCAGCGGTGCGGCCGTACGTAGTCGAGGAGCAGCCGCCAGGTCGGCGGGGCGCTCTGAGTCCCTGCGATGCCCACGGCGCCCACGGTGCTCCTTGCGAGTCGGTCGGAGCATTCAGGCTACGTCGGTGACCGACCGGGGTGAGAAGGACGGTGGCGGTGACGGCCGTGGCGGTACGCGTGGGCCTTACCGATCAGTCACGCGTAGGGTCGTAGGCAGGGACAACGGCCGACGAAAGGGTTCAGGACCATGGCGCAGGAAGTACGCGGCGTGATCGCACCGGGCAAGGACGAGCCGGTCCGGGTCGAGACGATCGTCGTGCCCGATCCCGGACCCGGTGAGGCCGTGGTGAAGGTGCAGGCCTGCGGGGTCTGTCATACCGACCTGCACTACAAACAGGGCGGCATCAGCGACGACTTCCCCTTCCTGCTCGGCCACGAGGCATCCGGGGTCGTGGAGTCGGTCGGCGAAGGCGTCACCGACATCGCCCCCGGCGACTTCGTGATCCTCAACTGGCGTGCCGTGTGCGGGAATTGCCGGGCCTGTCTGCGCGGTCGCCCCTGGTACTGCTTCAACACCCACAACGCCAAGCAGAAGATGACCCTCGCCTCGACCGGCCAGGAACTCTCCCCTGCCCTGGGTATCGGTGCTTTCGCCGACAAGACGCTCGTCGCGGCCGGACAGTGCACCAAGGTCGATCCGTCCGTCTCCCCGGCGGTCGCCGGACTGCTCGGCTGCGGGGTCATGGCCGGCATCGGCGCCGCCATCAACACCGGCAACGTCGGGCGCGGTGACACCGTCGCTGTTATTGGCTGTGGTGGGGTCGGTGACGCTGCGATCGCCGGGGCCCGGCTCGCGGGTGCGGCGCGGATCATCGCGGTGGACATCGACGACCGGAAGCTGGAGAAGGCCCGCTCCATGGGGGCGACGCACACCGTCAACTCCAAGGCCGCCGACCCCGTCGAGGCGATCCGTGAGTTGACCGGTGGTTTCGGGGCCGATGTCGTCATCGAGGCGGTCGGCCGTCCGGAGACGTACAAGCAGGCGTTCTACGCCCGCGACTTGGCGGGCACGGTCGTGCTCGTCGGGGTGCCGACGCCGGAGATGAAGCTCGAACTCCCGCTGCTGGACGTCTTCGGGCGGGGCGGTTCGCTCAAGTCCTCGTGGTACGGCGACTGCCTGCCCTCCCGCGACTTCCCCATGCTGATCGATCTACATCAGCAAGGGCGCCTGGACCTGGCCGCGTTCGTGACGGAGACCATCCAACTCGACGAGGTGGAGAAGGCCTTCGAGCGGATGCACGGCGGCGACGTGCTGCGTTCGGTGGTGGTGCTGTGATGGGCGCTCGCATCGAACACCTCGTCACCTCGGGGCAGTTCAGCCTCGACGGCGGCACCTGGGATGTCGACAACAACGTGTGGATCGTGGGCGACGACCACGAGGTCGTCGTCATCGACGCCGCCCACGACGCCGACGCGATCCTCGCGGCGATGGGCGACCGCAGGCTGACCGCGATCATCTGCACCCACGCGCACAACGACCACATCGACGCGGCGCCCGAACTCGCCGACCGCACCGGCGCCACAATCTGGCTGCACCCCGACGACCTGCCCCTGTGGAAGCAGACCCACCCCGACCGCGACCCCGACTCCCACCTCGCCGACGGTCAGGTGATCGAGGCCGCGGGCGCCGACCTGAAGGTTTTGCACACGCCAGGGCACGCGCCCGGCGCGGTCTGCCTGTACGACCCCGGGCTCGGCACGGTCTTCACCGGCGACACCCTCTTCCACGGCGGACCGGGCGCCACGGGACGGTCGTACTCCCACTTCCCGACGATCATCGACTCCATCCGCGACCGCCTGCTGACCCTCCCGGCCGAGACCAAGGTGCTCACCGGGCACGGCGACTCGACGACCGTCGGGGCGGAGGCCGCGCATCTGGAGGAGTGGATCGCGCGGGGGCACTGAGACACCGGCCAATACCCGACAGAAGGTGTCCGGCTTCTCCTGCACGATCGGCATGACAGCACGCCGAACGAGCACGGGAGGTCGGACATGCCGGGCCCACTGGAAGGCAAGATCGCGCTGGTCGCGGGGGCGACACGCGGAGCGGGACGCGGGATCGCCGTGGAACTGGGCGCGGCCGGCGCCACCGTCTACGTCACGGGACGCAGCACCCGCGCCAAGCGCTCCGAATACGACCGGCCGGAGACCATCGAGGACACCGCCGACCTCGTCACCGCGGCCGGCGGCCGGGGCATCGCCGTACCCACCGACCACCTGGAACCCTCGGCCGTACGGGCCCTCGTCGACCGCATCGACGACGAACAGGGCCGCCTCGACATCCTCGTCAACGACATCTGGGGCGGCGAGCACCTCTTCGCCTGGGACACCCCCGTCTGGGAACACGACCTCGACAAAGGACTCCGCATCCTCAGGCTGGCGGTCGAGACGCACGCGATCACCAGCCACCACGCGCTGCCCCTGCTGCTGCGCAGGCCCGGCGGCCTGGTCGTCGAGATGACCGACGGGACCGCCGAGTACAACCGCGACACCTACCGCGTCTCCTTCTTCTACGACCTCGCCAAGTCGTCCGTCCTGCGCATGGCCTTCGCCCTCGGCCACGAACTCGGCCCGCGCGGCGCCACCGCCCTCGCGCTGACCCCGGGCTGGCTGCGCTCGGAGATCATGCTCGAACAGTTCGGCGTGGGCGAGGACAACTGGCGTGACGCCCTGGAACGCGTCCCTCACTTCGCCATCTCGGAGACCCCGCGTTACGTCGGCCGCGCCGTCGCCGCCCTCGCAGCCGACCCCGAAGTGGCCCGCTGGAACGGGCAGTCGCTGTCCAGCGGAGGGCTGGCTCCGGTGTACGGCTTCACGGACCTCGACGGCAGCCGCCCGGACGCGTGGCGGTACGTGGTGGAGGTGCAGGACGTGGGGAAACCGGCGGACACGAGCGGCTATCGGTGAGTTCACGCGGGGCGGGCGGGCGCCAGCGCCCAAGCGGCCGAGTTGCCTGGCGGCAGGGCCAAGTCGTCGCGTACGGCCGCGTAGTAGCCCTGGCGTCCTTCCCGCTGTCGCTGCAGCAGGTCCTGCCACGCCTGCGGATCGTGCGTGCCCTCGCGCAGGAACCTTTCCATCGCCAGCAGAGCGGTGACCCAGACCCGTGCCTTCGCCACCACATCCGCGCTGCCCAGCATGAGCAGTGTCTCTCCGGCCGGATCCCCGGCCGCGGTCGCCTCGGCCATCAGTGGCGCGGCCTCCGCAGGGGTCAGTGGATGCGGATGCGGGTCGTTGCCGAGATGGGACGCGACCCGGTACGTCAGGGTCACGGACTTCTTCAGCGTCCGCGCGTACTCGGCGTACACCTCCAGCCGCCGCTCCTCCCAACGAGCCTCCCGCTCACGACGGAACCTCACCCGCTCGCCGCGCACGACCACCACATACGAACCGAGGGCGCCGATCACCACACCGATGAGCGCAGGAAGCTGCTGTATGAACGCGTTCATGTCCGCACGCTATCTGCCGAGTTGATCGTTCCGGCAGTAGGTTCGCGTTCATGACCGACACAACACGCTTCGAGGGGTACGGAGTTCTCGTCACCGGTGCGGCCCGCGGCATCGGTGCGGCCATCTCCCGGCGGCTCGCGGAGGAGGGGGCGCGGGTGCTGGTGACCGACGCCGATCTGGCCGAGGCGGAGAAGACCGCGGCGGCACTGCGTGAACTCGGGCTGATGGCGGAGGCGTTGGGGTGTGATGTGGGGGACCAGGGGGCGGTCGAGCGGGCCGTCGCGCACGCTGTCGACACCTTCGGGTCGCTCGACGTCCTGGTCAACTGCGCCGCGCACTGCACGCCCGACGTCCCGCTCTTCGAGGACGAACCGGACGGCGAGTGGGCGCGTGACCTCGACATCACGCTGACGGGAACGTTCCGCTGCTGCCGCGCCGCACTCCCGCACCTGGTCGACTCGGGACGCGGGGCGATCGTCAGCATCGGATCGGTCAACGGGGCCCAGGACTTCGGCAACCACGCCTACAGCGCCGCCAAGGCCGGACTCGTCTCCCTGACCCGCACCCTCGCCGGACACGCCGCCCGGCGGGGAGTGCGCGTCAACCTGGTGGTGCCGGGCACGGTCCGCACCTCCGCGTGGGAGGGCCGGGACGCCGACCTGGACACGCTGAGCGGGCTGTATCCGCTCGGCCGGGTCGGTGAGCCCGAGGACATCGCCGCGGCCGTCGCGTTCCTCGCCTCGCGGGACGCCTCCTGGATCACCGGCACCACGCTCACCGTCGACGGAGGGGTCACCGCGGTGGCCACCGGGTTCCGCAGGGCTCTTTCAGAGCAGGCGGGCGAGGGGCGGTGAGGCAAGCGCCGTCAGCACCCGGTCCGTATCCGCCTCGGACGTACGCCAGTTGCTGAACGCTGCACGCAGCGCGGGCGTGCCGTCGTAGACCGTCGGTGTCAGGAACGCCTCGCCGGTGGCGGACACGGCCTCCGCCACCGCCGCCACCCGCTCCTGCGTGGGGTTCTCGGCGAGGGTGAAGCAGACGACGTTCAGCCGGACCGGCGCGGACAGCCGCAGGCCCGGGAGCGCGGCGATGCCCTCGCCGAGGCGGTGGGCCAGGGCGACGTTGCGCTCGACGATCTCGCGGTGCCCCGAACTGCCGTACGCCTGAAGGGAGAACCAGGCCGGGAGGGCGCGCAGCCGTCGGGAGTTCTCGGGGGTGAGGTGGAGGAAGTCCGGGTCGCCGGTGGGCAGGCCGAGGTACGGGGACGCGTTGTGGAACACCCTGGTCTGGAGGTCGCGGCGGCGGGTGAACTGGACGGCCGCGTCGTAGGGCACGTTGAGCCACTTGTGGAGGTCGACGCAGACCGAGTCGGCCGCGTCCAGGCCGTCGACGAGGTGGGCGTGGGCGGGGGAGAGCGCGGCGAAGCCGCCGAACGCGGCGTCCACGTGCAGCCAGAAGTCGTGCCGTTCCTTGAGCGCCGCGATCGCCCGCAGGTCGTCGAAGTCGACGGTGTTCACGGTGCCGGCGTTCGCGACGACGATCGCCGGGCGGCCGTCCAACTCGGCCAGAGAAGCGTCCAGTTGGGGCACGTCGACGGCCTCGCGGTTCCCGGCGAGCACGGGCACGTGCCGCAGCCGGTCTCGGCCGATGCCCAGCACGGACAGCGCCTTGGTGACGCTGGAGTGCGGGCTGCCGGAGAGCACGTCGACCGGGCCGAGCGCGGCGAGCCCGTCCCGGGACACGTCCACGCCCAGGCGCTCGCCCAGCCACTCGCGGGCGATCGCCAGCCCGACCGTGTTGGAGACGGTCGCGCCGGTGACGAAGGCCCCGGAGTGCGCCTCGCCCAGCCCGAACAGCTCGCGCAGCCAGTCGACCGTCTCCCGCTCAAGGGCCGCCGCCCAGGAACCGGCCGCCCCGGACACGTTCTGGTCGTACGCACTGGTCAGCCAGTCCCCGGCGACCGACGCGGGCGTCGCACCACCGGTCACGAAGCCGAGGTAGCGCGGGCCCGCCGAGCCCGAGAGCCCGGGTGCCCACCGCTCGGCGAACCGGGCGAGCGCCGCCTCGCCGCCGGCCCCCTCGACCGGCAGCGGCTCCCCGTCGGGCGCCTTGTCGAGCCGGACGACCGGCCGCCCGGCCACCCCGTCCAGCTCGCGGGCGGCGAGGTCACGGGCGGACTGGAGGAGCGCGGGGAGCCGGGAGAGGTCGTCGGCGAGTGTGCGGTGCATGAGCGGCAGCGTAGGCGGACGCCGCGGGTGGGGTATCGGGCCACTTCCGGGGAACTGGACTGCTGAGTGGAGTACGGCCACCGGTGCGCACGCTGACCGTCGCGCGAGGAATGTCACCGTTTCGTCGCAGCGTGACCCGGGCTACAACCTCGGCCGCCATACTCCGGTCTAGGTGGCAGAGATCGCAGTTCTTGCCGACGGGGAGGGTTCGACATGGGGGACATACGCAGACGAGGTGCCGTGGTGCTCGGTATCACCGGGCTGGTGGCACCGCTCACGCTCGCGCTGGGCAGCACGCCGGCGATGGCGGCGAGCTGTACGACGCAGGCGGGGCCGTACCAGAAGCAGGTGGAGAAGTTCCTCGGGCGGCCGGTCGACGGGAAGCAGTCCGCCGCCGACTGCAAGGCCATCAAGGCCTTCCAGACCAAGCACGGCATCACGCCGAACATCGGCTACGCGGGTTCCGTCACCTGGGGCGTGATGGACCTCATGAACAAGCAGAAGGCCGTGGGCAACAAGCCCAACGCGGCCGGCAAGTGCCCGACGAACAAGGGCCGCATCGCCTGCGTCAACCTCACCCTCCAGATCAGCTGGATCCAGGACGGCAGCCGGCTCGTCTACGGCCCGGTCCCGGTGCGCACCGGACGCGACGGCTATGAGACCCGCACCGGTCTGAAGAAGATCTACTGGCGGGACATCGACCACGTCTCGAGCATCTACAACGTGCCCATGCCGTACAGCCAGTTCTTCGACGGTGGCCAGGCCTTCCACTCGGTCGGCCTCAGCATGTGGAACCCGCCGGGCTCGCACGGCTGCGTCAACATGACCAAGACCACCGCCAAGAAGTACTGGTCGCTGCTGAAGAACGGCGACGACGTCTTCGTGTATGGCCGCAAGCCGGGGACCTGACAGTCAGTCACCCGGCTTGCGTGCCAACACGGTTACGCGGGCGCGTCCCCGAAGTCCGGGATCTCCAGCCTCGCCCCGCCCTGCCGTGCCGAGTCGTGCGCGACGATGCCCGGCAGGGTGTAGCGGGCCGCGACCCACGCGTTCACGGACGGCAGGGTGCGGGAGTTGACCGCGGTCACGAAGTCGTCCGCCAGGAAGTGGTGGCTGCCCTCGTGGCCGTTGTGCAGGTTGTCGAACTCCCGCGGCAGCCGCGACCGGTCGTGCACCGGCGCCGAGCCCGAGGTGAAGGCGGCCCGGAGATCCGGCGCGATGTGCTGAAGTGACGGATCGTCAGGAGACATGGTGGGCTTGGGCTCCAGCAGTTCGCTGATGTCCTGCACCCCCTTCTTGTCCTGCCAGAAGGCCACCGTCGCGAGCTGCTCCATGCTCGCGTCCGTCCCGAAGAACCGGAAACGCGACTCCCGGATCTGCGAGGGATAACCCACCCGCCGGAACTCGTTCGTACGGAACGAACCGCCGCCCGCCACCTCGAACAGCGCCGTGGCGTTGGAGAAGTCGTTGCCGAACTGGCTGACCTCCTTGTCGAAGACACCGTCCCCGCGCTCGTCGACCACCCCGATCGCCGACACGCTGATCGCGTGCGTCTGCCACGCGCCGAGCACCCCGCCCACCGAGTGCGTCGGGTACAGCAGCGGCGGATAGCTGGCGGTGGCCTTCCAGTTGTCGCCGCCGCTGTACTGGTACGCCTCGTAGAACCCCAGATCCATGTCGTGGACGTAGTCGCCCTCGGCGTAGAAGATCCGCCCGAAGGCGCCCTCCGCGATCTGGTTGCGGGCGTGCACGGTCGCCGGGTTGTACTGACTGGTCTCGCCCATCATGTACGTCAGTCCGGTCGCCCTGACCGCGTCGATGATCGCCGCGATCTCCTCCGTGCTGATCGCCATGGGCACCGCGGAGTACACGTGCTTGCCGGCGCCGAGCCCCTGGAGGACCAGGGGGCCGTGCGTCCAGCGCTGGGTGAAGATCGCGACGGCGTCGACGGCCTTCGACTCCAGCATCGCTTCGTAGGAGGGGAAGGTGCCCGCCAGCCCTTGTTCGGCGGCCAGTTGCTCCGCCCGCTGAGGCAGGAGGTCGGTCACAAAGACCTCGCTCACGCCCGGGTGGGCCTGGAACAGTCTGGCGAACTGGCCCGAGAACTGGCCTGCTCCGACGATGCCGAGGGAGAACGTCATAGGTGCGTGTCCTTCTCTGACGAGGAATTCACTGACTCAGGAGTCGTCGACCGACGAGTCACTGACCGAGGATGAAGTTGATCTGCTTGTTCGTCTTGCTCAGGCCGCCGACTGGTGCGTCATTGGCGTAGACGTCCTGCATGGCGGGGCGCATCAACGCGTACACGTCCGCCGAGTAGTTGGTGATCGGGAAGGAGAAGGTGGCGAAGTCCTTCTTGTCGGCGACCGGCCGGGTGAAGGCCGTGACGTCGATGCCCTTCTTCTCGTAGGCGGCGACGGCGGCCTTCGTGCCGTCCGGGGTCGCGGGGAAGACGATGCCGTAACTCCCCACCGTCTTCTGGCAGTTGTTCGACGACAGGTAGGTCACCCACTTTCGCGCGCCCGTCTTGTTGTGGGCGTTCTTGGTGATCGAGTCGGCCAGTCCGTTCATCATGGTCGCCCGTTTACCGGTCGGACCGGTAGGGGTGTACGCCGTGCCGATCTTGATTCCCTTGGCCGCGGCGTACGTGGAGATCATCCAGGCGCCGTCGAACGCGGTCGCCGCCTTTCCTGCCGCGATCTGCGCGTTGGCCGGGTTGGCGCCGTCGCTGTAGTCCGTGAACGGCGCGAGATAGCCCTTCTTCGCCAGGCCGAAGTACCACTTGACCGTCGACTGGTAGGTCTTGCTGTCGTACTGGAACTTCGTGCCCCAGCGTGTCTTGTCGGTGTAGTTCCAGCCGGCCGAGGCGGTGAAGGGACTCCACGTGGTCTGACCGTCGGAGTCACCGGCGCCTCCGGTGGCCATGCCGTACACCTTGACGTGGTGCTTGTCGAAGCCCGGTTCGTCGCCGCGCCTGCCGTTCCTGTCGATGGTCAGATGGGCGATGGCCTTCTCGAAGGTGCCGCCGTCCGTCGGGTTCCAGGACAGGCTGTCGAGCTGGTCGGCGCTCAGACCCGCCGACTCGGCCATCTTCTGGTTGTAGAAGAGGGCGACCGTGTCCCAGTCCTTCGGCGCGCCGTACTGATGTCCGTCCTGGCCCTGCCAGTTGGCGGCGAGACCGGGCTGGTAGGCGGACGCGTCGATGCCGAGGTCGTCGAGCGGCTGGAGCACCTTCAGGTCGGCGAACTGGCCGAACTTCTGGATGTGGTCGGTGAACACGTCCGGCTGGGTGCCCGCGATGAAGCTCGCGGTGAGCTTGGTCCAGTAGTCGGCCCAGCCCAACTGGGTGATCTTCACCTTCAGTCCGGGATTCTGCTGCGCGAAGTCCTTCGCGCAGGCCTGGTAGGCGGGGAGTTGGTTGGAGTCCCACAGCCAGTACGTCACCGTGCCGGAGGCCGAGCCCACGGAGTCGCCCTTGGCGCAGCCCGCCGTCAGGGACAGCGCGAGTGCCCCGGTCAATGCCATGACCGTACGAAATCGCATGCCCTGCCCCTTACTTGATTCCGGTGAAGCTGATGGAGCTGACGATGCGGCGCGCGAACACTCCGAAGAGGACGAGCATCGGGAGCGCGGCGATGAGGGTCGCCGCCATCAGGCCCGACCAGTCGTAGCCGGTCTGCGGGGTCTGCGAGCGGAAGATCGCCAGCGCCACCGACAGCACGCGTGAACTGTCGCTGTAGGACACCATCAGCGGCCAGAAGTAGTCGTTCCAGGACGTGATGTACGTCAGCACGCCCAGGGTGAGGACCGGCGTGGACGCCATCGGCAGCAGCACCCGGAAGAAGACGCGGACCTTGCCCGCGCCGTCGAGCAGGGCGGCCTCCTCGACCTCGCGCGGGATGTTCATGAAGAACTGCTTGAGGAAGAACACCGCGAACGGCGTCATGAACATCGTCGGCAGCGCGATCCCCAACAGGGTGTCCACGAGCCCGAGTTGCTTGATGAGGACGAAGTTCGGCAGCAGGGTGAAGATGGCCGGCACCATCAGCCCGGCGAGGAACAGCCCGAACATCCGGTCCCGGCCGCGCCAGCGGAGCCGGGCGAAGGCGTAGGCGGCCATCGCGGAGAAGAACACCTGGCCGACGGTGACCAGGGTCGAGACGATCACCGAGTTGAGCAGATAGCGCCAGAACTTCAGTCCGCCGCCCGAACCGCCCTGTGCGATCGCCTCCTTGGTCGACTGGAGGCCGAGGGCCCGCTCGAAGCCGCCGGTGGTGAAGTCGACCGGCAGCGGGTCCGAGGGGTGGGCGGCGAGCCCGGTGTTGGTGGAGAGCGCGGTGCGCAGGATCCAGTAGAAGGGCAGCAGGGTGATCAGCATGATCGCGGCCATCGCGACCCAGGCGGCGACCTTGCCGACGGAGGGCCGGGGCCGGGGCGGCCGTACGATCTCCTGCTTTGCCGTAGGCGTAGGGGTGTTGGGCACGTTGGGCGTGGTGGTCAGGGTGGCCATGTCGACTCCTTCCGGTCAGCCGAGGTCGGTCTGGCCGGCGCGGGTGAGCCGGTACTGGAGGAACGTGATGGCGCTCAGCACGATCAGCAGGGCCACGGACATCGCGGACGCGTAGCCGAACTGGAAGCGCCCGAAGGCGGAGCCGTAGATGTAGTACTGGAGGACGTTCGTCGCGTTCGCCGGGCCGCCCGCGGTGGTCACCGCGACCGTGTCGAACACCTGGAACGAACCGATCACCGTCATGATCAGCACGACCGCCAGCACCGGCCGCAGCAGCGGCATCGTGATCCGCCAGAACATGCGCCACTCGCTCGCGCCGTCCACCTTCGCCGCCTCGTACATGTCGCCCGGGATGGCCTGGAGCCCGGCGAACAGCAGCAGCGCCGTGTAGCCGACGTGCCGCCACACGTTGATCAGGGCGATCGTCGGGATGGCCCAGGTCTTGTCGGCGAGGAAGGGGATGTGGTCGAAGCCGAGCCCGCCGATGATCTCGTTGCCGATGCCGAGCTGGGTGTCGAGGATCCACAGCCAGACGATGCCGGCGACCACGTTCGACATCAGGTACGGCGTCAGCACGATCCCGCGCAACAGGGCGGACTGGGTGAGCCGTTGGAGCAGCACGGCGACGGCGAGGGCGGTGACCGTCTGGATGCCGATGTTGATGAGCACGTACTCGACGGTGACCTTCAACGACGACCAGAAGATGGGGTCGTGGACCATCCGGTCGTAGTTGTCGAGGCCCACCCACTTCGCCGGGGTCAGCAGGTTGAAGCGGGTGAAGCTCAGATAGATGCCGCGCAGGGTCGGCCAGAGCAGGAAGACCAGGAAGCCCAGCAGGGCCGGGGCGATGAAAATCGCCGCCAGCCGTCCGTCGCCCCCGGCTTCACGGGCCCGCGGCCGACGGGTCGGGGGACTGCTTGAGGCGATGGTCATCTGGAGACTCCCTTGTCTGCGACGGCTCGTCCTCGGGGCACTTACTTTTGTCGCGAAAGAATCCAGGCGTCAATAGCTGTGCAGAGGTCTTTTCCGTGCCGGATTCCGGCCGTGAAATAGTCGTGTTACTTCCATGGTGGAAGAAAGAGACCTGTGGGATTGTGACCCTCATGACCACACGTGCCGCCAGCTGGCAGCCGCTGAGCCCCGGCGAACGCTCGGTGGCGATCGAGGTGCTTGTCCACGGCCCGCTGTCGCGCACCGATCTCGCGCGCCGGCTCGACCTCTCGGCGGGCAGCCTCACCCGCCTCACCAAGCCGCTGATCGAATCCGGCCTGCTGGTCGAGGTCCCCGACGGCGGCGGCCCGGCCGAGGTCCGCCAGGGCCGCCCCTCCCAACCCCTCGACGTGGTCGCCGAGTCGCGCACGTTCCTCGGCCTCAAGGTCACCGAGGACATGGTCTACGGCGTCGTCACCACGCTCAGGAGCGAGATCGTCGCCCGCCTCGACCGGCCGCTCACCACCCACGAACCCGACCAAGTGGCCGATCTGCTGGGCGAGATGACCGGCGAACTCACCGCCCGGTTCCCCACACTCACCGGCATCGGTATCGGCGTCGGCGGGCTCGTCCAGGACCGTGCCGTGGTGGGGGAGTCGCCCTTTCTTCAGTGGAGCGACGTCCCGCTGGCCCAACTCGTCGAGGAGCGCACCGGGTTGCCGGTCGTCGTCGAGAACGACGTGGCCGCCCTCGTCGAGGCCGAGACCTGGTTCGGCGCCGGGCGCGGCCTCGACCGCTTCGTCGTCCTCACCATCGGCGCGGGCATCGGCTACGGCCTCGTCCTCGGCGGCAAGCGGGTGCCGTACGCCGAGGAGGACCGCGGGTTCGGCCGCCACTGGATCCTGAACCCCAACGGCCCGATCACCCCCGCCGGTCAACGCGGCAGCGCCGTCTCGCTGTTGACCATCCCCAGCATCCGCTACCAGATCCGGGCCGCCACCGGACTCGACCTGACCTACGAGGAGATCCTCGCCCGCGCCGCCGCCGGTGAGCCCATGCCCTCCCGCGTCATCGACGAAGCGGCCCGCGCGCTGGGCGCGTTGGTCGCCCAGATCGCCAACTTCGTGCTGCCGCAGAAGATCCTGCTCGCCGGTGAGGGTGTCGGCCTGATCGACGTGGCCGGCAAGACCGTGGACGACACGCTCCGCGCCCACCGGCATCCGCTGGCCGCCCCGCTCGACGTGGAGACGAAGGTCTCCGACTTCCACGACTGGGCGCGTGGCGCGGCGGTGTTGGCGATCCAGGTGCTGGTGCTGGGTGTGGCCGAAGTGTGAATTGCGTTACGGGGCTTGACAGATGACGTGATCAGCAACACGGTCCGATATGTCCGGTTAGCTCGCGATTACTCACATCGCCTTCACCTTCGGCGACGTATGCTTCACACCATGTCCACCAGCGTTGAATCAGCCACCGAGCGATCGGCAGCCGAGGTCAACGAGGAGATCAGGGCCCTGTGGCTCCGGTCGGGCGGGACACTGAGCGCCCAGCAGCGCGAGGAGTACAGGCGGCTCGTCATGGAGTGGGCCGCCGCAGCTCCGCAGTCGGCCACGGCGGCCTGAGAGCAGTCCGGCCGGCCGGCGCAGGTGTCGTTGGGATCCCGTCGCCCGGCCTTCTTCCTCGTGACCTTCGGCCCAGCCGGTCGATCCCGTCACCCCCGTCGAAAGCCTTTCTGTCTCCCAGACCCTTCTGTCTTCGACCCTTCTGTCTTCCACCGACCTACCTCGCTGAACTCCCTCGAGTGATCAGCCCCACATTGCCGAGTAGTGCCGCTGGAAGGCCTTGCGGTCCTGCTCGGCGCGGATCCAGCGCGTCGCCACCAGGGCGATCAGGCTTCCCGCGATGACCAGCAGGCCGGGACCCACGTTCTTCGGGTCCGTGAGCCGGGCCGGCAGTGTCGTCGACCCCTCCGCCGTGGTGTTCGTCGCCGGCGCGGAGGTCCCGGGCGTGACCGAGCCGGCGGCTGCCGCTCCGGCGGGGGCCGAGGCGGACGGCGCGGGCGAGGCGGCCGTCTTCGGCGCCACCAGCAGCTTGACGTTGAGCGCGGCCAGCGCCTTGGTCAGCGGCTGGAAGAACGTCGTACCGCCCGCCGTGCAGTCACCGCTGCCGCCCGACGTCACGCCCAGCGCGATGCCGTTGGCGAACAACGGGCCGCCGCTGTCGCCCGGTTCGGCACACACCGTGGTCTGGACGAGACCGGTGACCGTGCCCTCGGGGTAGTTCACCGTCGCGTTGAGCGCGGTCACCTCGCCGTCGTGCAGCCCGCTGGTGCTGCCGCTGCGGAACACCTTCTCGCCCACGGCCGCGTCGGCCAGGCCCGTGATGGTCACCCCGCTGCCGTTGCCGATCGCGACGACGTCCGCGCCGTCGCCCGCCGAACCGCTCGCGTACTGCACCAACGAGAAGTCACTGCCGGGGAAGTTGTCGGAGACCGTCTTGCCCAGCTGCTGGTCGCCCTGGTTGTTGGCGAACCAGATGGACCCGACAGGCCCGCAGTGCCCGGCCGTGAGGATGAAGTCGTTCGTCCCGTCGGTCACGTTGAAGCCCGCCGAACAGCGCCCGCCGGTCGACAGGATCGGCTGCGCGCCATTGATCCGGGTGGTGAACTTGCCCTGCGTGCGCTGCATCTGGACCGAGGCACCGATGCCGGTCGCGACCTTCGTCATCGCGTTCCAGCTGGCGGTGGAGACGCTGCTGTCGGCCTCCACCAGCACCCTGTTGTTCCGGTAGTCCATCGCCCACGCGGTACCCGGCACCTTCGGCGCCGAACTCAGCGTGCTCGCGGCCGAGTTCAGCTCGTTCATGCTGTACCGCACGACCTTCGCCTCGGCGCCCGCCTTCGTCACCGCGGCCGCCGTCTTCGCATCGGTCACCGCGACGACCGTACGGCCGCCCGAATCGACCCAACTGCCCGCCGTACGGGCCGAACCGAGCTTCGCCGCCAGGGCGGAGCCCTTGTCCGCGGGTGTCTGTGGCGCGCTGAGCGTGGCGGCGGACGTGCCGGAAGAGTCACTGGCCATGGCCGCCTGGGCGACCATGCCACCTCCCAGCAGGAGTCCGCCGACGGCCGCCAACCGTGTGACTCGCCGGATGACCCGTCGTCGTGCGTGCCTCATGCTTGGCTCCCGAACCCCGAACGTGCGGTGCGACACCGCGGGGCCCTCCGGTCGTCGAGTGCCCTTCCTCCATACGTGGCCCAGCACTCCCGTGTTCACCGGACGGAAGATCGGCTTCAGCTCGCGCGATCAACGAGCGCTCTATACGGCCGAGTTGGCCTCGGCGGTGCCCAGCCGGAGCCCGCTGCCCGCGTCGCCCCAGACGGAATCCGTGCCGATGTACGGGCGCAGCAGCGCGGTGTGGGCGGGGTCGCCGCGGCCGTTCAGCTCGTCGGAGGCGAGCTTGCGGGCGATACCGGCGAGGAAGTCGGCCAGTTGGACCCGCGCGTCGGACCGCGCCGCGACGAGCTGTACGTCGCTCAGCGGGGCCGACTCCATGATCCAGGCGATCCGTTCCGGGGTGAGCATGTTCTGCCGGTCGTGCACCAGCCGGACGGAGTGGCCCCCGGCGAGCCAGTACCGGGCCGTGCTGACGATCGCGGGGAGCAGCGGATTGAGGACGGGGAACAGCACCGGGGAGTCCCGCATCCGCTCCCGGTACGACTCCGCGCGCGACCGGGCCGCCGCGAGCCGCCCCACGATCACGCCCGCGGTCGTACCGGAGTACTCGTCGCGCAGGGCGTCGACCGTGCGGAAGAAGACGTCGGCGGGGACGGTCGCCGCCGCGTCGTTCCTGACCCGCAGCAACTGGTTGGACGCGGCGAGGAAGTCCCGCCAGCCCCGCTCGCCGAACGTCCGCGGCCCCTCCCGGAACAGGGTGACGGCCTCGGTGCCCTCTCGGTCCCCGTCCCTGTCCCCGTCTTCGTCGAGCAGCAGGTCGACCGCGCGGTCGACGACGAGGAACGTCTTCTCGATCAGATGCACATGGGCGTTCCCGCCGCGCAGCGGACCGGCGGGGCCGAGGAACGACTCCAGTACCGCCCGGTGCTTGTCCCGCAGCAGATGGTTCGCCTTGTACTCCTCCGCCGGCGAGCGGATCCGGCGCCGTATCTCCTGCACGTACTCGGCGGCCGTCTCCACGGGCAGCCGCACACTCGCATGGGCGAAGACATCCGTGTTCCCGCCGGTGAGGTTCTCGCCGTCCGAGCCGGACTCGTCGCAGGCGATCTCCATGAGGGCGCCGTTCTCAGGATTCCCGGTCATCGCACATCCCCCTATCTTGTGGCTCATGACCAGCATCCCGCAGGACACGTCCGGTGAACCGAATCCCCTGCGTGCCCTCTCCCTCGACCAGCTGCGATGTCGTACGAGCATGAAGTGGCGCACGTACCCGGAGGACGTACTGCCGGTGTGGGTGGCCGAGATGGACGTGCCGCTCGCCGAACCGGTGGTCCGCGCGGTCACCGACGCGCTCGCGCTCGGCGACACCGGCTATCCCGCCGGTACGGCCTACGCGGAGGCGCTGGCCGCGTTCGCGGAGAAGCGGTGGGGCTGGGGCGGGATGGCTGTGGAGCGCACGCGGATCGTGCCGGACGTCATGCTGGGCGTCGTCGAGATGCTCCGGCTGGTGACCGGGCCCGGTGACGCGGTGGTGGTCAATCCGCCCGTGTATCCGCCGTTCTTCCAGTTCGTGGAGCACATGGACCGGCACGTGGTGGAGGCGCCGCTGGGGTGGCGGTCAGCGGGGACCTGCTGATGGCGCCCGGACTTCACCAGGAGGGTGGTGCAGACGGCCAGGGCGACGGCCGCGAGGAGCTGGTTGGAGATGCCGAAGATCGGGAAGAGCTCGTTGACC
>NZ_JBLTJC010000228.1:0-16885 GCF_048158785.1 Streptomyces colwelliae
GGTGCGGGCGCGCCGGTCGGCTGTCCGCTCGGCGGGGCGCTGGGGTCGCCCTGCGGCTGTCCGCTCGGCGCGGTCGAGGACGGGGCCGGGGTCGTCATGGGTGCACTCCTGGGTGAGTAGGGGCATGTGAGAGGGCCCGCCGTGGCAGGCCCTCTCACATGCATAGATCCTTTAGGCGGGCCGTCCGCCTGCTGCGGTAGCCTCATTGGTGAGCGCGCAACGACGAAGAGTCACCGGAAGGGGAAGCCGGTGACCGTCGACTTGCGGAAGGTTCAGGTCACACAAATGAAAAATTCCGAGAGGAAGGTCTGGGCACTTTCCCTCGTGACGGTGTTCGCGATAGCTGCCGCTCTTGGGGCAGTGATCGCCACTGATCACGTGGGAGGGAACCCCGTCAGTGCGGCGGCTACCACCTTCGCAGCGACGCTGACGCTCGGCCTGGGGGTGATCGCGTTCGTTCTTACGTGATCACCTGGCTTCCCCAGGGTTAGAGAAGGGCCGGCCCGCGCGAGCAGTCCGGCCCTTCTAAATGTGCAACTCAGCTCGTGGCCGTCGCGGGGCGCTCGCGGGCGTAGCCCTTGATCCATCCCGTGCGCAGCAGGGAGTCACGCGGGTACGGGCACGTCCGAACGTCGTCGCCGCGGCTTGCTGCCTCGGCGCCCTCGGTGATGGCCCGCACGATGTCCTCACGCGTTCCCACGTGCTCACCTCTTGTTCTGCTCGTCGGACTCGCTCTTGCGTGCGCTGGATGCCCAGCGCTGTTCGCGGCCGGTCGCCTGCTCGATGAACTCGGCCTGTGTCAGCCGGCCGTGCTGGGCCCACCACTCTTTCAGTTCGTCGCTCGCCCGCGCGTACGCGATTCGAGCCGGACCGGTGAACAGTTCAGCCGGATTGATCCCGGCGGCCTTGGCCTTGGCGTTGAGGAGGTAGCCGTTCGTGGCGTCCTCGGCGGCGAGTAGCTGCCGGTAGACGTACTCCTCGTACATCGCGCGGGCCTCGGCGCGGGTGACCCGGCGGGCGGTCTCCTCGGTCACGCCCTTGGCGGTGTCGGACGTGATGGCGGCGGCCAACTCCTCGGCGAACGTGGTGTCGTCGGCGAGGGCGCCCCATGTCTCCGGGTCCGGGGCGGGGTCCATCGCTTCGGCGAGGGCGTCGCGGTCGGCGAGCAGGTCGTCGACGGTGTTGCCGGTCGCTGCGGGCGGTGGCAGTGCGACGGCGTCGCGGCGGTCCATCTCGGCGGCGATGCGCAGTAGTTCGTCGTTGGTGGCGTACCGCATGCACCAGGCGAGGGCGTCGTCGCCCACGTCCGTGAGATCCGCGGCGAGGTTCCCGCCGGGGAAGTACGTCGCGAGCAGGTCGCGACGGCGGGCCTCGGCGTCGAGGGCGGCGCGTTCGTCGGGGTCGGCGGTGCGGGCTCGGGCGGCGAGGTCGTGGTCGGACAGGCCGACCAGGTCGCGCCGCACGCCCGGTAGTCGGCTCGCGATGTCGCGGCGGTCCATCTCCGCCATGACGCGCAGTGCGTCGCCGTCGTCGAGGCGGGGGAATGCGCGGGCGAGGTCGTTGTCGCCGAACGCGAGCAGGTCGTCGGCGAGGGTGCCGCCGGGCCTTACGCGGTCGAGTAGGTCGTCGAGGTCGCGGCGGTCGGCCTCGGCCTCGATGCGCGCGCGGGCGCGGTCGTCGAGCAGGCGGGAACCTTCGGCGGCGGCGAGCTGGTCGTCGTGCATGTTCCGTAGCGAGCGGTCATCGCCCGACCACACGCGTGCGGCGTCGAGTTGGGCCGGCGTCGCCTCGGTGCGCGGGGCGGGGAGGTTGGATGCGCCCGGCTGCTCGCGGTGCCGCAGTCGGCGTAGGTCGGGGTGGGCGGCGAGGTGGTCGCGCATGCCGCCCTGCCACTGCCGCACCTTCGCGCGGGCGGCGCGCTGCGCCTCGGGGGTGACGGCGGCGGCCTCGCGGTTCTTCCATCGCCGGATGTTCCGCTCGATCTTCCGCTGCCGCTGCCCTGCCTCGTAGCCCGCGGGGTCGCTGGTCGCGTCCTCCACGGGCGTGATGCCGGGGGTGTACGCGGACACGCTGTGACGGCAGTTCGGGTGCTGGAGACCGGCGCGGCGCGCTTCGTCGAGGGAACCGGCGACGCTTACCCGGACCGTGCGGCCGTCCTCGGTCGCGTGCTCGGCCTCGACCGTGCGCTCGCCGTCTGGGGCGCCCACGGTCAACACCCTGCGTTCCCACGGGCGGCAGAGTGGGCACTCGCGCGGGGAGTCGGACACGATCACCAGGTCGACGCCGGCCTCGCCGAGCGTGCGCATGTGCGCCTCGGTCGCGGCGCGGCCGACGGACGTCCGTACGGCCATCTCCGCGTACGAGGTGAGTTGCCAACGGCGGCCGGCGCGGTCGGTGAACGACGCGATGCCGCGGTCGGCGAACCGGCGCATGGCGTCCTGCGTGGCCTGCCGGCGGGTGCCGGTGCCGAGCAGGGGAGTTGCGGTGACCTCGGCGACGACCGTCCGGTACTGGTCGTCGACCGCCCGGAGTATCGAGCGGTGCGTCGCGGTGAGCCGGTCGACGGTTTCCTGTGCGAGCCGGTCGACGGCCTGCGCGTTTGGGGTGACGTCGTCGACCAGGCGGCGGGAGTCGTCGGACAGGGCGCCGAGTTCGGCGACTGCGGCGCGGTGCCCGGTGTTGTACGCCTCGGCGACGGCGTCGAACACGTCGAGGGACATCGCCTTGCCGAGTTCGTCGACGACGCCCTGTGCGGCGCGGCGAACGGCCTGTACGGCGGCGAGTTTGCGCTCGATCCAACCGGGGGCGTCGAGGCCGTCGGCGAGTTGGCGGGCGATGATGCCCAACAGCCGTTCCTCGGCGGCGGCGTACAGGTCACGGGTGGTCTCGGCGAGGTCTTCGACCATGCCCGGGTGAATCGGCACGAACTCACCCCCGCACGTGCGCGTCCCCGTGGTGGGATGAGTTCCCCAACTGCCATGCTGCGTGAGGGGAAGGGAGTTCCATGGCCGACAACGGTGGTTCGTCCAACCGCAGTTACAACATCAATGTCGGTAATGCGCAAGGTGTCCAGATTGGGGACATTGGAACACAGGTAAACATATTCGCTGGATTTGTAGCCGCTGCGGGTGTGGCACCCTTCTTGCAGGCAGTTGCTTCCCATTTCGGAAGTCGGCTCGCAGGGACGATTGATGAAGCGACACGCGCGGCACTGCGCCGCTTCTTGCGTCGCGAGCTGCCCGCTCCTACATCAGACGCGGACCGAAACCGTGCGCCCATCAGTCTGCAAAGCGAACACGGCTGGTCGGTGGCCCTGCATGAGGGCATTCCTGCCGAGGCGATAGGCCAACTCCTCGCACTGCATGCTGCTCCAGTCCCGGAGTGGGTGAGCAACGCTTCCCCTCCCCTGAACCTCCTGTGGGATCAAGGCCGATGGCTTCTCGTGGGAAGTTGCCCTGAAGGTCATGCTCTCCACAGGTGGAACACAGAGTTGGACTCTTGGGCTGCTGTTCCTTAGTCATTGCCATTCAAAGGGAAGGCACCCACCGGGTCGGGCGCGGCTGCGCTGGTTTCGGTGAGGATCGCCCGCTTTTCGGCTTGTGCGGCGCGGCGAACGGCCTGTACGGCGGCGAGCTTGCGCTCGACCCAACCCGGGGCGTCGAGGCCGTCGGCGAGTTGCCGGGCGATGGTGCCCAACAGCCGTTCCTCGGCGGCGGCGTACAGATCACGGGTGGTCTCGGCGAGGTCTTCGACCATGCCCGGGTGAATCGGCACTGATCACCTCCGTGGCAAGACATGCCGCGTTGGAAATGGCAGGCTTGTGGAGGAGAAGGGGGCGGAGTTGAGCACAGACGAAACAGAACGTCATGTGGACGAAACAGAACGTCATGTGGATGATGCCGACCGTGGGACAGTCGTTACAGACCTAAACGCAGGGGCGGGGGCGGTTCCCATTTTGACAGCCCTGGCAGCCGCACCATTCCTGCAAGCGGTAGCAACTCACTTTGGCAATCGTCTTGCAGGAAAGATCGACGCAGCTACGAAAATAGCCGTTCGCCGACTTGTAACTCAGATATTGCCTATAGGGTCGCCGCGTAGCACGACCGCCAGGACGCCAGACCCGCGCCAAATTTCACTCATCAGTGATAAAGGCTGGGAAGTAACGATCCACATTGACATATCGCCTGCGGCACTTGGTCAACTCCTCGAAATCGAGGCTGCCTCGCTGCCAGAGGTGAGCAACAGCCCTACCCCACGTCTTTACTGGCACATCAGTGAATGGCGCCTTGCTGGAGCAGACGGGCAAAGGATGCGTTTCTATCGCTGGGACGAAGAATCTAAAAGCTGGAACCTCGTCCGTTAGGCAAGAGGGAAGTTCCCGACGGGATCGGGTGCGGCGGCGCCGGTCTCGGCGAGGATGGCCCGCACTTCGGCTTGTACGGAGGTGTCGTCCCATGTCGGGTTGAGGATCTTCACCTTCGTCGCCGTGCTGACGGCGCCGGCGCGGTTGAGCAGGTCGAGCGTGGTCGCTGTCTGCTCGGCTGACTCGGCGACGCCGTCGCCGAACTCCACGCGCGGCCGGTCGGGCGTGATGCGGCTGCCGAACAGCTTCGCGTCGAGCAGCAGCAGCACGTGACACATGTCGGCGACGGCATGGCGCCAATAGCCGGCCTTCTTGCGGCGGGTGACCATGCTCCGGGCGTCGCGGGCGTCGACCTCGGTCGCGGTGACCGGCGCTCCGTCGCCGTCGAGGCCGAACGACTGCGGGCTGTAGCCCGCCGACTGGGCGGCCTCCCGTGTGATCGCCTCGGTGGTGCTGCGGTGCTCCTCAACCCTGATGTCGAACTGATTCAGGGTGATGCCGGCGCCCTCGTTGGGCGGCATGCGCAGGGAGTGCCAGACCTCGCGGTCGTCGTCGAACGATGCGCCCTTGCCGGCGCCCTCGTTGCGCATGTACCCGTCGGGGACGATCAGGCGGGCGCGGGCGAGGCGGATGTCGCGCATCCACGATGTCCACACCTCGTCGAGGCTGTCGAACAGGTCGTAGATCGGTGCCGCGTAGTCCGAGCGTCCGATCGGTGAGCCGCGGTGCAGCCGGTTGGGCAGCATGTTGGGGACGTAGGCGGCGGTGAGCTGTGGGATGCCGGTGGTGATCGTGTCACCGTGGGCGTCGAGGCTGTCGACCAGGTCGGCGGTGTCGGGGTGCTCGGTGAGCGGCACCCGGCGGCCGACGTTGTCGGCGGTGCCCTCGTACAGGGCGTGCACGATGCGGCCGGTCTCGTGCCGCTCGAAGTGCCGCCATACGGTCGAGGTGGTCGAACCGTCCAGCTCGCGCCAGAAGTTGACGGCGCGCAGCAGGCCGAAGCGCCATTCGGGGATCGCGCCGTCGGGCTGCATGACGGTGAGCAGGGGGCGCGGCACTAGGTCGCGGTCCCACGTCACCCGCAGGAACACCCCGGACAGGGCGGCGGCCTGCTCGGCGGAGCCGAGGAACACCTGTTGGGCGCGGCCCTCGTCGAGCAGTTGGTCGAGGCGGGCCTGTGTCGGGGTGTCGGCGACGGCGATCGTCGGCATGTCGGAGAACAGCAGGGCGGCCGAGGTCGCGGCGATGTCGCCGGCGAGGGGGACGTGTAGGCGGTGGTCGCGTCGGTCGAGGCGGTGCTCGAACGACCGGCGGCCCCACAGGCGGCGGCGCTCGGTGTGCCGCGGGTGGTTGGTGTAGACGCGGGCAAGGCGCTTGCGGTCCCCGCTGTACCACGCGTCGTCGACGCGCATCGCCTCGTAGTGCGCGGCCCACGCCGGCGGCGGCCACACTGTCCCGTTGTCAGGGAGTGCCATCGTCGCCCCCTTCCTGCCCGGCGGATTCGAACGCCTCGGCGGCGCGGCGGAACAGGGTGGCGAGGGCGGGGCGTACCTCCTCGCCGGGGGCGAGGGACAGTTCCCCTACCTCGACGGTGTGCTCGCCGACGGTGAGGGTTACGGGCAGGGTGAGCGCGGGCTCGGCCATGGCGGCGGCCTCCTTCATGCGGCGAGGGTGAGCAGGTGGCGCCACTCGTGGGCGGTGGAGTGCACGGCGTAGCGCAGTGCGTCGCACGAGTGGTCGGCGACCTTGAGGGGCTTGTCCTCGCCCTTGTCGGCGGCGGCCGTGTCCCATACGTAGCCGGGCAGTTCGTCGAGCAGTCCCTCGCATGACCGGTGTATGCGCAGCAGACCGGCGCCGAGCAGGCTTGCCACGGAGCGGATGCCGTCGACGACCTCGTTCGAGGCGCGGGCAACGCCCTCGTAGGAGTCGGCCCACAACTGCGTGATGAACGATGCCGCGCTCGGGTCGACGAACGTCCACTCGGGCGCGATGCCGAGGTCGGCGACCCACGTGCGCAGTGCGGCGCTGTACTGGGCGTCGGTCATCTGCCGGTGTGCGGTGCGGGAGTCGTGGCGCCACTCGGCGCACGCGTACAGCCGGCCGTCGACGCCCTCCCCGAGCAGGATCGCCGAGGTGGCGTTCACGGTGCCGTAGTCGATGCCGATCCAGTACCGGCGCATCGCGGGCAGGGTGTCGACGACGTGCTCGGACTCGTCGAACATGTCGTAGATCGCGCCCTCGGCCTGAATCCACAGACCGAGGACGTTCCGCTTGTAGAACAGGCCGGTGTGCGTCGACTTGATCCGGGCTTTGTACTCGGCGTCAAGCCCCGGGTTGTCGTCCAACTGGAAGTGCCACGACCTGAGCCGGGCCTCTTCCGGCCTGAGCAGGTAGTCACGGCGTAGCCAGTGATTCGGGTTGTCCGGGTTGGTGGTTGCGAAGATCTTCGACCCCGGCACGCTGCACCGGGCGGTGAGCTGGTCAAAGAACGACTTAGGGAGCGTGGTCGCCTCGTCCACGTACGCGCCGGCGCACGTCAGACCTCGTACCTTGGGCTCGGCCTGGGCGTCGTTGGCGCCGAGGGCGTGCACGGTGCGGCCGAGGACGGTCGCCGTCGGGGCGCCGGCGGTGTACTGGACGTCTTGGGCGACCTCGCCGAACACGTCCGGGTTCATCAGCGGGCCGAACACGTTCCGGGCGAGGCTGTCGCGGGTGCGCCCGACCATGACCAGCTCGCCGCCGGTCGGCGGGTCGGCGACGTACCCCAACCACCGGAGCAGGCTCGCGATCGTCTTCCCGCTGCGAACGCTGCCTTCCCACAGGTTGAGGAACGCGGCGGCCTCGACGATCGAATCGACCTGCTTCGGCGACAGACCGAGGTCACTGTTCATCGTCGCCGTCCGGTGAACTGCCGTGCCGCTCGGCGTAGTTGCGGGCGAGTCCTTCCATAAGGCGCCCGATCACGGAGCGGGAGCGCTCGCCGGCCTCGTCGCGCGGCGGGGCGAGCTTGAGGGAGCGGTCGAGGGCGGCGCCGGCGGTGGCCATCATGGTGCGCCGGTCGGCGGGGGTCGGCTCGTCCTGCCACTTCTGGGCGTAGGTGTGATCCTTCCCGCCCCACTCGAAGTAGAGGTGCGGCTCGGTCATCCGGCCGAGTTCCCGCTCGGCGACGTCGTGCAGGGTGACCGCGAGGTCGGCCCGGCGCGCGGCGAGGTCGGCACGGCGTACGCGGGTGGCGGTCTCGACCTCGGCGGCGCGGTCGAACGTGAGGTCGCACGCGGCGGCGATCTTCGACACGGTCGAGGGCGACCGCTCGATCGTCTTCGCGATTTCGTTCCGGCTCTTGCCCTGGGCGTGCAGCCGGCGTACCTGCTCGCGGTCGGCGTCGTCGATGGGGCGTCCCACGGGCGGTCACCTCCCGCGGGCATGAGAACGGCCCGGCACACAGGGGCGTGCCGGGCCGTCGGGGGGTGGGTCAGGCGGTCTTGCAGAACGTCGCCAATGCGGCGTTGATCTGCTTGGCCTCGGCGTCGCTCACCTTGTGCGAGCTGGTGCCGAAGCGCTGTTGCGCGGACCAATCGACCTTGGCGGACTTGCCGTTGATGGCAGAGCACTGGTTGCGGCTGTTGTCGACGGCCTTATCTTCGTCCGCGACCAGGGCCGGGCTGACCTTGCGCAGTGCGGCGAGCAGGGCGGTGCGCGCCTGTCCGGTCGGCTTCGCCGGAATGCCGGCGTTGTGCAGAGCGGCGGCGGCGTCGCTGGCGCTCACGGACTCGGTGGCGGCCGACGGCGTCGACTTCTTCGACGCGTCGTCGTCGCTGCTGCTGCACGCGGTGAGCGCAGCGAGGGCGGCGACGGTGGCGAGGGCTAAGGCGGTGGCGCGGTGCTTCACGGGTTGTCCCCCCACGGGTTGGTAAGCGTTACGTAAGAGGGACGTGTGCAACGTGGGGATGGTTGCAGCGTGCATGCGAACGCCCCGCCGCGGGGGGAGCGGCGGGGCGTTCGGGAAGGGCGACCGTTTCCGGGCACGCCGAAGACGGGCCCCACTCTAGGTCACGGAACGATAACGGCGCAAGCGGTCTTGTCTGATGCCCTCGCCCGCGCGCATGACGCTGCGCGTCCGGACGCGCAGCGTGTGCCACCGGGGCGGCTGTACAGGAGGGTACGTAATTGCTTAACTCTTTTGTGCAGCAGAGCTGCCGATGGGGGCGAGACCGTGCGTCGATCCCGCCCCCGTGCGCGCGCCCTAGCCGGCGCTACGCAGTGACCGCGATGAACGGTCATTGAGGGATGGGCTCGGGTTGGTGCGTCTTACCTCTTGATCAGGTCGCGGACGATCTCGTACACGAGACGTCCCGCCGTGACCAGGAAGGTGTTTCGTTCCCAATCCGGGCCCTTCATCATGCTGGCCTGCCTTCTCCTGCTGGCTGGCCTGCCTTTCTTTCCTTCGCCGACCGGCTTCCTTTTCTTCCTGCTGGTCCCCAAACTTCCTCCCTCTGCATCGGTTGAATGCGCCATGAGGGGAAGGCGGTTGGGGCGAAACCGTGCCCGCGTGGGAAACCGTACTAGCTGCGAAAGGCGTTACGGCAGTCGCGAAAGGGTTAACTACCCCCCCGAACGTCGTACTTCTGCTCCGATATGGCCGCAGGTGGCGGAAGCGCCGGACGGCCGGGCGCGCTGTCCGCACGGACGGGACACAACTGCGCACCAGGCGGCGGACTAGGGCACGGTGTGCCGACTGGACGCGGCCCACGGGTGTCCGACGTGCGCCCCGCTGTGTCGACAGCGGGGCGCGTGGTTGTCATACGTCCTGGTCAGGCTGTCGGACGGGCCGGTACGGCTTGATGTTCGTCGTCGTGATCTCGGGCGCGACGCCGGTTGGGTAGTGCCCGCGCTTCCACGCTCCGTCGTACACGTTCGCGAGGAGTAGTAACGCCTGTCGGACGGCGGCGGACGCGTCGCAACCGGTCTGCATGATCACGCGCAGATCGTCGTACATGCCTTCGTCGAGGATGCGCACAGACAGGGACCGTCCGACGTCGGGCGGGAGATTCGGGGCCTTGGCCGGCTGCTGGGTAATGTTGGCGGTAGTCATCGGGGGTTGCTCCCGTTTGGCGAGTCGGGCCCGCTTGACGTGTGAGGCGTCGGGCGGGCCCGCGTTGTCGGTGGGCTTACTGCTGGTCGTCGCTACGCGTGCTGGTCTTGTGCTCGTCGACCGGGAACTCGGGCTCGGGCAGAGCGGCCGGTTCGCGCTCGTGGACGTACAGCGCGTCGTTCTCGGTCCCCTCCGGGCCCTCCCAGATCAGCACACGCGCGCGGTGGGTCCTGACCACCTCGTCGTTCTCTTCGGCGTCGGCGAGCAGATCCTCGGCGAGCTGTGCCTCGGTGCCCGGTGCGGCGTCGTTGTCGCCGCTTCCCCATGTCTGCCAGCCGTCGCCGGCGGAACTGCCGAACAACTCGATGCGGTGCTCGTAGAGCGTGCGGCCTGCGGGTACGTGCGCCCGTCGGCGCTCGTACGCCTCCCTTTCCGCCTGCTGGTGGAACTGCTCGAACCACTCGGGCGTTCCGGGCTGCTCGGGCTTGCGCAGCACGTCGTACACGTAGGAGTCCGTCACGCCGAGCAGCTTCGCGATGGCGGGCGGCTTCATACCGTCGGCCTTGGCCCTGCGGATCACGAACGGGGTCGACTCCACGGCCCGCTTCCCCTCGTCGCGGGTCTCGGCGATCTGCGCGAGGGCGAGGGCGGCCGGTCGCTGCTCGGCGGGGAACTCGCGCTCGACCATCGCCGTGCGCTCGGCGAGCTGCCGCTCGCGCTGCGTGCGGCGCACCGAGCGCGAGATCTCGGACGACGTCATGACGCGCGTCTCAGGTGCGGGGATGATGCCCGAACCGACAACGGCCTGTACCAGGCTCAGGGCGAGGGCGGCGAGCTGCGGGCGGCCATCGAGCAGCCTGTCGAGGGCGGCGCGGGTTTGGTCCGGATCGGGCGCGGGCTGCACCTCGAACCCCTTGTCGCCGATGGCGCGCAGTACGTCGGCCTGTTGCTCCTCGGACGTCTGCGGCGGCCGGTCGCTGGTGCTCATGGGGTGTTGCTCCTGTCGGTGCGGTCGGGCCCGCCCTCGGGCGAGGGCGGGCGGGGTCGGTCAGACGGCGAACAGGGCGACCTGTTCGGGCTTGTGGGGCACGCCGTCGAGGGCGAGCTGTTCGGGGCGGCGCGGTCGCCAGGGCGCGCGGATCACCAGCATGCCGACGGGCTCAGCGACCTCGACCTCGGTCCGCCACTGGGCGGCGACGGCCTCGGCCTCGGCGTGGTCGCGGGCCTCGGCCCGTACGCATCCCGTGCACAGGCGCCACCCGTGCACGGCGGCGAAGATACCGTTGCGTCCGCCTGCGGGGCGTCCGCAGTACAGGTCTTGCGTTCCAGGGCGGCGGTAGTGCCCGGTGATCTTCAGGGCGGCGCCACGCACGGCGTGGGTCTCGGGACGCATCGGCGGGTTCCTTGGCTACGGGTGTCCACAACCTGCGGGGCAGGTCACCAGGTTCGGGCAGTTGCAGGCGGGGTCGAACTCGTTCTCGGAACAGCCGCAGTTCTCGCACTGCTCCTCGCTGTTCTCGGGGTGGTCGACATTGAGTACGGTGCGGCGGGTCTGCTGGGGCTTCGGCATGGCTGGTACTCCTCGGCGGAGCGGGCCCGCCCTCGAAGGGGCGGGCCCTGGGGCGGTCAGGCGGGGACGATCAGGACCAGGGCGCTGGCGGCCATCGGGTCGCAGACGTCCCATTGGTTGTCGTCGCCGAGGTTCACGACGGGTCCGGGCTCGTCGGCCAGCAGGCAGCACACGCCGCATCCGCACGACGGGCTGTACGGGATGGGGTGGGCGGTGTACTGGTCGTTGAAATAGTCCGTCTGCGGCATGCGGCCTCGTACGTCCAGCACGCAAGCGAGCATGGTGTCGCCCTCGCGGACGTCGCCCGCCCGCACGATGCGGGCTGCGGCGGGGTCGACCAGCAGGGGGGCGTGATCCTCGTCGTCGGGCAGCGCGGTCACGACGACGGGGAAGAACTCGACGTTCATACGGTCGCGGGCGTCGAGGATCTGCGCACGCGCAGCGGCGGCGGCCGTCTCGACGAACCTCCACTCGCCGTCGAGGTCGTCGGAGCCGACGCCCTCGGCACGGTGAATGGTCGCGAAGATGAACGGGCCCTCGCGGTAGATGTGGGCGCGGGCCTTGCCGTTCTCGAACAGGACGGCGTACCCGTCGGTCGACCAGCCGACGACCCACCCGTCGGCGGTCACGGTCGGGTACTCGTCGGCCTCGCGCTCCTCGCGCGGCGTCGTGATCGAGGCGTAGCGCTTCGGCAGAAACGTGATCAGGCGCGTGGGGCGCAGCTTCTCGACGGCGCGGGCGAACGCGACCTCGCGGGTTGCCATGCCCGCGAGCAGGCAGTCGCTGCTTGCGGAGACCGGGCCCTCGGCGGGGACCTGGGCGGCGGCCCACAACCCGTCGCGGTCGGAGCCCGCCGTGTTGAACACGGCGTACTGCGTGCCGTCGAACTCGAATGCGGAACGGCCCTGGTCGTCGGCGTCGGCGAGCTGGGGCTCGGCGGCGGCCTCGCGGGGGTGCTCGCCGTCGCACTCGCGACCGGTCTCGGCGCAGTCGCAGGGGCAACCGCAGTCCGTGACGTGCCGCACGAAGAACACGAACGCGTCGATGCGGTGCTCGCCGACGATGTCGAGGCCGTCGAGGCGGTCGAGGAACGCGTCGAACTCGGTGTCGTCCTCGACGTCGACGGCCACTTCCTCGACGTCGTGGCGCAGCCACTCGCGGGCCTCGTCGAGGGTGTCGACGCACTCGACGCGGTACTCGGTGTCGAGGCCGAGGTCGTGGCTTCCCACGTGGTAGCGGATGCGGTTGGTGTTCATCGGGGGTTGCTCCCTCTGATCGGTGGTGGTGGCGGGTGAGGACCGCCGTTGACGTGACCACTGTAGGCGCTTCTGAAGTAACTACACAAGTTACTTCAGAAGTTGGTTCAGAAAAGTTCGTGAGCGGCCAACTGCCGTGCACAAACGGGGAGTTGGCCGGTCCCTCGTTTCGGCTATGCGGCCGGTCGCTGCCGGTCGGCGGTAAGGGCGGACCACAGGACGACCAGGTCCGCCCCCCGCCATTCACCCCGGCGACGGCCCTCCCCGGCGGGCGCGGTGCACGCTGCGCCGGTCGAGCAGGCGACGGCCGGTTCACCGCCGGCGCGGGTACGGCCCGTGAGGCGCCCGCCGCACCAGGGGCACGGGGCGTCGAGGGCGGTCGACCGGCCGTCGCGTCCGAGCGCGCGCTCGACGGCGCGGCGAGCGCCGGCGGCCGTCGCGGCGAGGTGGTCGAGCAGCAGGGCGGGGACCGGCGCGAACAGGTCGCCGTACTCCTCGCCGAGGGCCCGCCCTTCCAGCCACACGGCGGCCCAGTGCAGCCCGTACGCCCGCGAACCGGCCGAGTCGGCCGTCTGGTAGTGCCACCGGCCGGGGTTCTGCCGGTCGGCGAGGTCTTCCCGTATGACCGTGCGCGGGGGCAGCGACCGCAGGGCGACCGGCGTCCGGTGTACGGGGCGCTGTACCTGCTCGGCTACGGCGTCGGCGAGGTCGAACAGCTCGCGCTCGACCTCGATCGCCGCGTCGAGGGCGTCGAGGTTGAGCGGGGCCGGGTGCTCGCGCAGCAGCAGGGGGAGTCGGCCGACGACTGGCCCGGCCGGCTGCTCGCCGGCCTCGGTGCGGTCGGCGGCGGCGAGCTGGTCGAGGAACCCGCCGCGGGTCTCGCGCGGCGGCCACTCGGCGGCCGGGCGGCGGTCGACGGCGGCGAGCAGGTCGCCCCACTGCTCGCGTACGGCGGCGAGGTCGACGGCGGCGCGGCGGGCGACCGGCGGCGCGGCGTGGTCGATGGGGGTCGTCATGGTGGCTGCTCCTGGTCTCAGTGCTGGTCGAGGGCGTCGCGGACGGCGTCGTACACGTCGTACTGGCCGTTCGCGTACGCGAGGTCGTTGGGCAGTCCGAGGTGCGGGCGCGGCCGGGCGGGCAGCAGGGCCCGTACGGCGGCCACCTGCTGACCGGCGCGGCGGCCGTCGGCGCGGGCGTCGCGCGCGTCCCCCTGCCACACGGTGACCGTGCGCGAGCGGCGGGCGAGGCCGGCGCGGTGCGCCTGGTCCCGCTCGGCGAGCTGCTCCTCGGCGTCGGCGGCGCGCTGCTCGGCCTCGCGTATCGCGTCCTCGGCGGCGAGGGTGCGCCGCTGCTCGCGTCGCACGGCGGCCTGCTGCCCGCCGGCCTCGGCGCGGAAGCGGTCGGACGCCTCGACCTCGGCCTCGACGTGCGCGCGCAACAGGCTGGCCTCGGCGCCGGTGAGGGCCCCTCGCTGGGCGCGGGCGAGCAGGACGAACAGGGACTCGCGTCGGGCGTCGCGCTCGGCGTCGCGCCGGTCTCGGCGCGTTCGGATACGGCGGCTCATCTGTTGTTCTCCTGGGTTCGTTCGGTGAGTACTCGGCAGGTGAGGCACCCGCGGGGACACCGGCCCTCGCCCTTGGCGAGGCGCAACAGGGCGCGGTCGGCACTGCGGGATTGGCGGCCGGCGAGGGGGCCGGGGCCGCGCCGGCATGCCCACCGGCCGAGGGGCACGCCGCCCGCGATGACGATCGCCACGGTGGTCAGGGCGGCGGCGGTGGTGCTCACCGCTGCGCCTGCTCGTCGAGGCCGTCGGCGTGCTGGTCGAGCCGTTTCCGGACGCTGTCCATGCCGGTGAGCAGGCCGCGCGAGCTGCGGTTCACGCCGAACCGCTCGCGTGCTTCGGTGGAGTGCTGCCGGGCGAGGGCGGAGAGTTCGCGGGCGTGGACGGCGAGCAGGACGTACGCGGTCGCGAGGGCGGCGGCCGGGCTGCGCTGCTCGGTGTCGAGCAGCAGATCGCGCAGCGAGGCGAGGACCTGCGACGGCTCCGCGGTGTTGAACGCGAGGCACTGCCGGACCTCGTCGAGGGCGCGCTCGTCGGGTGCGGGCATCGCCTCGGGCGGCGAGGCGGGCGCGTCGTGCAGCGGGCACGGCCGGCCGGTCGCGCGGGCGGTCGCGCACTGGCCGGCAGGACCGTCGAGGCTCGCGGCGAGCTGGCGCAGGATGTCGGCGGCCACCGGCCGGGGGAGGTTGCACGCGACGTCGGCCGGTCCGCTGTTCGGCACGGTGACGATCAGGCGGTGAGTGTCGAGGGAGGCGACGGCGACGGCGTCGGGAATGCGGGTCATGGTGCGTTGCTCCTGTCTCGGGGAGGGGAACGACGCGGTATTCACGGTGTTGACGGTGAACACGACGTCGTTCGTGCGCGCGGGCGGCTCCGCGTCCGGACGCGCGGCCGGTCACGCGGCCCGTTCGAGGGCGCGGGCGGGGCGGGGTCGGATGGGGTGGACCGTGGCGAGGTGGGGCGCGCGCTTGGCGGCGCGGGCGGCGCGGGCCTGGGCGTTCTTGCACGCCCGGCACTTGCGTGTGCCGTTCTTCGCCCTGATCGTGTTCGCCTGGTCGTAGCGGTGTCCGGCGGGGCAGTGCGTCACGGCGGCGCGCATCGCGACGTGGTTCGCTGAGCGCAGGATGTTGACGCGGTGGGTGACGGCGTCGAGGTGGCCGGGGGCGACGCACGCGCGGCGGCGGCACCGGTGGTCGACCTCAAGACCGGCCGGTATCGGGCCGTTGGCCTGCTCGTAGGCGTAGCGGTGGGCCTTGACCGTGCGGCCGTCGGCCCAAAAGGTGCCGTAGCCCTTCTCGTTGGTGCTCCCGTCCCACAGACGGCAGGGGCCGGGGCAGTGTCGGCGGAGTGACCAGGGGCCGGCGGTGTTCACTTTGTCGGCGAACCGCTCGGCCGGGGTGGGCCGGTCCACGGACGTACCTCCTCGCGGGATGCAAGTCGTTCCCGATGTTCTTTTCGTGGATGGAAACATTCCTTCCGTGGAAGGAATATAGTGCACAGGGGGAGGCCTCGGCCGTTCCGATTCCCGCCCCCTGTGCGGTAGTTACGCGGCTTGCCGATCGTCGTCGGGTGGGGCGAGGGCGATCGTCCACCCCATGGCGAGCAGTTCCTCGACGACCTGCTCGGCCACGTCCTCGGCGGTGTCGAGGCCGTTCCCGCGGGCGTTCTCGACGCCTGCGCGCACGACGGCGAGGGCGGCGGCGGGGATCATCGCTGTGCCCCGGTGACGTGCCGGGCCTCGCGTCGTCCGCACTGCTCGCGGGCGACCGGCGGGCGCGTCATGAGGCGGGCGAGGCCGGCGCGCTCGCGCTCGGAGCGTTCGGCGGCGGTCCGGCGGGCGGTCTCGGCCTCGGCGGAGGCGCGCTGTTGCTGCTCGGTGCTGTGGCGCTCCTCGGCGTCGGCGCGGCGGCGTCCGGCGACCAGGGCGGGCCCGTCGACTTCGAACCAGGTCGACCACAAGCCGTGTCCGTCGTGCCGCTCGACGATCACGTACGCGCCCTGCTCGGCCATCCCGCGCGCGATGCGCCGCACGGCCTTGCGGTCCTGGGTCGCCTTCACCCACGGCCGGTCGGGGCGCCGGTCCCAACTCCCGGTGATCCGGAACAACTTGCTGTTCTTCGTGCGGTCGCCGGCACTGGCGCGGCGGCGGTGCGGGGCGCGGTCGGGGTGCTTGCTGTTGCGGTTCATGCGGCCGGCTCCTGGGCGTAGTGGCGGGAGGTGGCGAGGTCGAGGCGCGAGGGATGCGCCGAACTGCGCGGGTGGCGGCGGTAGTTGACGCACGGATCACCGGCGCGGGCGCGGCACTGCTCGTAGGGGCACGCCACGTCGAGCGGGTCGGGCAGTCCCTCGACGGCGCGGCGTTCGCGCTCGGCGCGGCGGCGCCGGTACGGGGCGAGGGTGTCGGCGGCACTGCGCGGGACGTAGTCACCGAGGGCGGCGAGGCGTTCGGCGGCGAACTCCTCGCGCTCCTCGCGGGTGCCGCCGGTCAGTTCCCGGTACGTCGCAGCGGTCACGGTGCCCGTCGCGACGGCGTGCCGGGTTCCGAGCAGTTCGGCGCGGTACGCCTCGGGGTTGTCGGGGTCGGCGGCGGGAACGGGGTCGTGGTGGCGGTCGACGACGTCGCGGCGGAAGCTGTGCCACGGGCGCGAGACGTCGCTCGGCTTGATCGGGTACGGGCTGGTCGCGATGTGGTGGCGTACGACCTGCGCGGCGTCCCAGTGGCGGCCGTTGGGGTGCGGGGCGGCCGTGGCGACGTCGGCGAGCAGGTCGGCCCACTGGTCGAGGACTTCGGCGGCGGCGGCCTGGTCGTCGGGCGCGGTGCGCGGGTCGAGACGCACGGCGTAGGCGAGCAGGGCGGCGACCTCTTCGCGGGTCATCTGGCGTGCTCCTGGGGCGAGTTGAGGGCGGCGGCGAACAGGTCGGCGGCGCGGGCGACGCGTCCGGGCCGGGCGGCCGCCCTGGTGCGCGAGACCGCCGTACGGTGGCCGGAGACGGCCGCGCACCTCGGCGTCTACGTCGACCGGTGCCTCGACCAGCCGACCAC
>NZ_JBLTJC010000229.1:0-16859 GCF_048158785.1 Streptomyces colwelliae
GGGTGGATGTGCGCCACGATCGTAGAGACCGCGTGTTCTTCGAGCCACGACACCAGGCCCTGCGCCGCCTCGCTCGCCAGGCCTCGGCCCTGCCAGGGTGCCCCGACCACCCAGGCGATCTCGGCCCACCGAGGCTGCGGAGCGCCGTCCATCGGGCATCACGTCGTGCAGCCAGTCGGTGAGCCATTGGGCCAGTGACTGTTCGAGTGGGGCGAGGGCGTGCGGGAGACAGCAGAGGTTGGGGTCCCAGTCCCACATCTGCCCGTCTGCGGTGCGGAAGTCGATCAGCGTCCACATGGCGCAGCCGCGGTCCATGAGAGGCACGATCCCCGGCGGGAGGGGGTAATCGGGATCGGCGGCGAAGTCGTCGTAGGCCATGGCGATGTCCGCGCGGTCGCCGAACCACTTGCCCGTGTCGGTGAGGCATAGCACTTTCGATGAGCCGAAGCCGCCGTTGGCGACTTCGAGGTACATCCGCTTCAACAGTTCGGGCATCGGGTGGCCCACGATTCGCTCGAACCTGGTGACGTCCTCGGCGGACGCGGGACCGGGCAGCCCCCGGCCGGCCACGCGTGCACGGGTAGCCAGGATGAGCTCGTCGTCAGTCACATCGAGATCCTCGGCGACGCTGCTCAGGTTGTCGAGATCGTAAAACACGGCGGTACGCGCTCTGAGCTTGGGAAGTCTGGGTTCTCGGAGCGGGGGAGTGCTGCTGAGCTGCGGCGGGAGCGAGTCGACGCTTGGTAGGCGATTCGTTGACTCCCCTGTGTTCCCCCGCACGATCTGGGACGCGTCTGGCACGGACCAGGCATCGTTACCCTTCTCGGTTGCGATTCTCTACCCACTTGCCTATCAGCAAGACCAAGGTGGTGACGACGGCCAGACCTACGAAGATCACTGCTGCCCGAAGCTCGATCAGGGCCAACGCGATCGTGATTCCCAACGCCAATATCCCACCGAGCGCGGTTCTGGGCCGGGCTCGGTGGGTTCGGTGCATCTCGCGCCAGGGGCGTTCCTCGTGATACGCCATCGGAGCCTCCTCACGACTATCCCCACCACCAGGTTGCTCCGCAACGATGCCTCGCGCACTTCGGCCTTCCGCCCGTCGGGCTTGACCTCTTGCATCCAGGCCTCGGCTGCCGTCGATGTGGTGCGGCTTGAACGCTCGACCTCTTTGTCCCGAAGCAACTTGGGTGGGGGTGGTGCCTTGAGGTCGTGCGGTTCTCACCTGCGCTGATGGTCTGTAGGCGTCCGCGCTCGTCCGCCGGTGTGCGTCGGCGTTGTCACGCAGTTAGACCCTCATAGCGGCACTGCCTGGCTCGCGTTCCGATGCCCGCGGTTCGGTGACCGGGGCTCTAGCTGCGTGCTCCCCGAGTTGGCCAGGGGTGTCCGTCGGGGGACCGGTCCGAGGGCCGGCCCGCTCGAACGAAGTCGCCGTATTCGTCCTGGACGATGTTCTCGTTGACCCACCGTTCCCGCACTGCGCCCGTGGCCTCCTCGGCAGCGGCCACCGCGTTCGACGGGTCCTCGGCCACGGCAACGAGCCGGCCGAACTCTTCTTCGCCCGCGTCGGCGTCGAGCGGTGGAAACTCGCCCAGGTCGAGGAACGCCTCGTACCCGACATCCTCAAGGGCATGGACGTAGACCTCGTATGACGCATCAGCTGGGTGGACCGGCGACGTAGCTGACGCCAAGTCGCCCCGGAGCACCGACCGGACCGAGGAACTGCTCCACTGGGCGGCCCCCCTTCAGGGCCCCGATGACGTAGGTCTTTGTCAGGTAGCGCACCCTGCAAACCCTACTCAGTGCGTCAGACGTGGGGCGTTGGTGAAGCGCTCGGCTTGGGATGCTGCGATGGCCTACGGTCGGTCTCGACGCTGACCCAGGCGAACGGCCGAGGTGTGGGATCGGTGGGGCCGGCTCTCTTCACTCTGCCTCCCCCTGTTCCCTGCTCGGTCTGGTGTGCTTGTGGTACAGCAACGGGTGGAGAGCCTGGCATCGTTGTCCTTCCCCCAACAGACGGATCCCGCCTGGAGGTTGCCGTGGCGTCGCTTTACCCGTCGGTATTGGCTCCTGGAAGCTGCGATCTGGCAGGAGCACCAACTCAGGCGGCTGGGCGTCCATGGATCTTGGGGTGGGCACGTAGGCGCCGCTGTGCACTGGTATCGTCTCTCGGTTCAGAGAAGCCATGGTCCCTTAGACTGGCCCGACGCCCGCGGACGAAAAGCGAGAAAGAGGGACAGTGGATACCCCGCAGGACACCCCCGGAGCCTTGTCCACGCAGAAGGCCTTGGCGCTTCCCTTGGGTGATGTACTGCCAGGAGTGCGCAAAGCAGGAGCGCTCTCTCCCAAACGACCGGCCGTAGAAACCGCGGGACTTGCGGATGTTTTTCCGTATTATGCCGGTTTCTCTTTCGAGTGGGCACGCCACCATTTGGCCCAGCATGAGACAGAGCTAGTTAGCGGCGCGACGGTTCTGGACCCGTGGAACGGCAGCGGCACCACCACCCTTGCGGCACAAAGCCTCGGCCTGGACGCCATTGGGCTGGATCTAAACCCGGTTGCGAACGTAGTCGCTAAATTGCGGGCACAGGACTACACACAAGCCGAGGAGGTCAAACGACCTCATTCGGGTACGGAAGTATGCGTGGATGACGATCCGCTAACGGCTTGGCTAGCCGAATCTACAATTCGTAGGGTCCGACAGTGGTGCAAGGTGGGGGAAGACAGTCGAGGGTCCACGCGAGATTTGTTGACCGTGGCACTGTTCCGTGCCATTCGCGAGGTGACTAAAAAGTTCGAGGGAAGTAATCCCACCTGGGTAAAGCGCGCCAAAGATGCGGCAGATACCGTTCTGGTCGCCAATGAAGAACTCGACGTGATAATCGAGCGGCACGTTCGCTTTGTCTCGTCCCGTGTGGGTACGCAGCCATTCTCCAAGCGAGCCCATATAATGACTGCAGACTCAAGGAAGATGCCGATTGCTTCCGGCGCAGTTGATATCGTCGTAACGTCTCCCCCGTATCTGACTCGGATCGACTACGCTGTTGCTTATTCGCGAGAATTGGCACTACTTGGTGTCAATATCTCAAGCGACCGGTCTCTTAGGGCGGGCCTCATGGGGACAACGCTAATCCGTCGCCAAGCAGAGGCTCCCGTCGCAGTCGGCAAAGTAGGATCAGCCCTGCTGTCCCTTATCCAGAAGCATGATAGCAAAGCGTCATCCGGATATTATCTGAAGCAGGCACAACAATACCTAACTGATCTCTCCTCTGGACTTGATGAGATCACACGCGTCTGTCGAAGTTCCGCAACAATGCATCTCGTGGTCCAGGACTCCTTTTACAAAGACGTACATGTGCCACTGGCAGGTATCTGTATTGATGAGGCAACCATGCGGGGATGGGTTCTAAAGAACGAGCCGGAACGTTTCCCAGTGCGTCGGACTCTGACCTCGCTAAACAAGTTTGCCCAAACGTACAAAAAGGGCGACGTGGCCGAATCCGTACTCACTTTCTATAGGGGGAAATAAGAGTGCCCAGTCACCTTACTGCGGAAGAGCTTATCGAAGCGGTCGACCAGAAGATCACCGCAGTCCGAACGAAGACCAATGACTTCTCCTTCAATGAGCTGGCAGATATGTACACCTCAGAGGAGTTGATTATTGAGCCCGATTTTCAACGTATGTTCCGGTGGTCGGAGGGTGCACAGTCGCGCTTTGTGGAGTCGTTGCTTCTCGAGCTGCCGGTCCCGCCAATTTTCCTCATTGAGAGGGAAGATCGTGTGTATGAGCTGATTGATGGACTGCAGCGCATCTCCTCGTACCTCCACTTCCGTGGGGAACTCACAGTTAATGGTGAACTGGTTTCCCCTCTTGTTCTGTCTGACTGCGACATTGTTCCTGAGCTGAACGGATGCACCTACGCCGCCCTACCAAAAGCATTGGAGATCAAGCTAAAACGTAGTTATATTCGAGCAGAGATCCTTCGTAAGGAAAGCGATCCGCGCCTCCGTTACTACATGTTCAAGCGACTGAATACCGGGGGGCTGGCGCTCTCCAATCAAGAGGTCAGAAACGCTACAATTCGACTGCTCTCGAATGAGTTCAATCAGTTCATTATCGACCTGTCAGAGAATGAGGACTTTCGAGTATGCGTTGAGACACTAACGGAAAAAGCGAGCAATGAAAGGTTCGATCAAGAGCTCATTCTGCGATTTTTCGCCTTCAAGAACGCTGGCGCTCAGTACAAGCATGACATTGCCGATTTTATGACCGAGTACATGGAGGATGTCTCCGACCCTTCGGGCGTAACGCAGTTCGATTACGAGCATGAGAAGGAAGTATTTGAGAAGACCTTCCGTGTAGTTACTAAGATCGGCGAAGCTCTTGAGTGGGGCCCGAGGGTTCTCGGTACGGTCGGTCGGAACGGTGAACCTCGCTGGCAGTTTTCCGTCCACCACTTCGAAGGAATCGTCCTCGGGATGCAGGACTCTCTAAACAGGATAAACCTCGAAGACCCAGAAGAAGTTCAGCGACTTGCTGACGCCGTTAAGGGCGGCAAAACAAATCCCGAATTCACAAAGGCGATTGGGGGAGGCAAGAATGATCGCATCTCTCTGCAAACTCGCATCGGATTCTTTCGGGATAGCTTTGCGCGAGCGCTCTCATGAATGTTTCTGAGATGAGAGCACAGCTAGAGGCTGACATCCTCTGGCGGCTCGACGAAATACGCCATCTTCGTAACCTTCTCTTGCAAGGAGAAGAACCAGAAAAAGCCTCCGTTTACTCACTCCGCGCGATCCTCGTGATGCAGTATGCGCACCTAGAGGGATTTACGAGAACTGCGCTCTCGCTGTATATCGACGCAATTAACAGTCAAAGTCTGCCAGCGAAGTCTTTAAGACCAGAGCTCTTGGCTTCTGCGCTCGCCGGGGAGTTCGATACTCTGCGCCGTGGAGCTTCTGCCACTGCGGACGAGGGGAAGATGACAACCCGTGCTCGGCACCAGATCGCCTTCGTGCAGCGTCTTCAGCAACTGAGTGAGGGTCCCATATCGATTGCCGCAGAAGTTGCCGTGTCTCTGGAAATGAATCTTGGTTCTGATGTTTTGAAAAAGTGCCTCGTCGCCTTGGGTATATCTACGGAAAAGGTGAGGCGTGATCAGTACACGGCAATTGATTTCGTAAAAAATGTACGAAACGATATCGCTCACGGCGGGCGTAAAGAGAAAATCCCGAGTGGGCTCTTTACGGCGCATCTGAAAAAATGTGAGGAGTTCATGAACGAGCTAGCTCGTGTGCTAACCCGAGCTGTGAGTGAGAAGTGGTTTCTTGTGCAGGTCGATAACAATGCGGCGAAGGATACGGTCTGAGCTGCGGGCCAAAGCCAGCGGGGCTTCAATGCGCGACGCAAGACCTGGCTCGTGCCCTGGGCCTGTTGGAGATGGTGGAGACCTGCATTCTCCCGGCTCGGGAGCGATGACTAGAGCAAGCCGCGACGGCCGGCTTGTGACTACGGACTGGGGCACTCAGGTGGGGAAGCTGTGGGCATTTGAGGGAGCTTGGGGCGCTGAACTGGGCGAACGGTGGGTTGTGGCCGCGCTGGGCTCGGCGGCTTTCACCGTGAGTCCCTGCTGTTCCCCGCTCTATCTGGTGCGCTTGTGGTGCAGCCCGGCTGTCAGTGGCCGCCCGTAGGCTACGAAGCGTTGGGTCGGTCTGCTGTCGCGGTATGGCGAGAGGGCGACCAAGGGGGGCTCAGAAGAGATCCCCGAGCCACGTCTGTCCAGGACCTCGTGCAGCTTCGACACCACCCCTCCAACGTAGTTGAGGCCACTGAGGGCGGAAACAGCTCACTTCTTGCGGCGCTTGCTCGCCTTCTTCTTCAGTTCGGCCTGCCCTCGTTTCGTCCAGTCACCCTGATGGAGGTGGCACCTTGAGGTGCCCTTCATCGTCTTGTTGCCACAGCGACCGCCGGCCGCCGTAGGCCAACCGCACTTCCCTTGCTTCCACTCGCCCACTGTCCACCTCCGGCAGTCCGTCGCGCGTCGGGACATCCAGCGTGTGTCACTTCGCGGATGCCAGACAGGGCACACAGGCGACGTCATCTGAGCATTCAGGCGCACGCGGGTTCGTACATCGGGAGTGCTTTCAGGCGCGCACGCTTTCGGACTGTGGTGGCGGGCAGTGGGGTGTGTGCCGGGGGCGTTCACCTGGGTTCATGGGCGGTTAGCCTGTGGGCGGGACTCATGTTCCGGTCTTGTCTGAACGGTCGTGAACGGGGCTGAATGAGACGGAAACTGAGACGGACGGACATGCAGGGCTCCGGCGTCTGGCTGGCCGGATCACTGGTCTGACAGTTTCGTCCGTACGAGGATGCTGTCATGCGTCATACCGACGAAGAGGACGAGCGGCTCAGGTTGATCCGCCGCTACGTCACGGCCGACCGGCGATACCTCAAAGTCGGTGGCGCCCTTCTGGGTATGAGTGGGCGCGACCGAGCCAAGTTCATGAAGAAGCTGGGCAAGGCTGCCGGTGAGATCAGCTCTCGTGAACTGGGCATGCTGCTCGACGGAGGGTGGCGCGAGCGTAAGACAGCGGCCTGGCTAATCGCCGTTGCTGGCAGGACCGAGTTCCGGGAGCGTCTCGGTGAACTACTGCTCGCCAGTGAAGGGCCCTACGCCGGGCAGGCATACTGCGTTGCGCTGGCCGCCTTCGGCACCTCTGCCGACGTCGACCCCTTGGTCGCCTACCTCGACTGCTACTTGCCTCGCCCTGACCTGTACTACGACCAGCAAGCCGCCCTCGGCGCGCTCTTGTTGCTCGACGCCAAGTTCGGTGCTGACCACGCAGTTCGGTTCCTTGCCTCGAACGGGCTCTGGCAGCAGTGGATCGACGGGCCGCCCAGCAAGGACCGCGACACCCCCGACAGCTACCGAGAGTTCATCGGTCAGCTCTGCGCTTTCGCTGATGAAGCTGCCCAACACTGTTCGACACGTCGGCTCGGTGTGACCGCTACTGACGGTTGAGGGTATCGGCTTACTTCTTCTTGCCCTGGGTGTTGCCGGGGATCTTGGGGAGCTGGGTTTTTGCTGTTCAGGGGCGGTGGGCTCGTGCGTCTAGTGGTCGTTGTTGGTCGTCATTGGCCACTGTCGAGCGACCTCGGACGGCCCGGGGACGGCCCAGCATGGACCACGCACGCCCATGACGAGCACCCTCATGCGGTACGTCTGGACCTCGTCCGACGACCGTCAGCCAGGTCAACCGATCAGGCGCGCGTGTGCCTCGCTGCACCCCCCCTGGCCTCAGCCACGCTGCCTAAAGTGAGGTCCCTGAGTGCAAGCCGTATGGATGTATATCGGCGCTACCCCTGGGTAAATCATTAAACGTTCCTAAGAATGCTACACCAGGGGTTACCGGGCCGCTCATCTGGCAAGATGAGCGATACAAGAAGGGGGATGGATGCGGAATTCATTGTTCCGATGGGCGCTTTGGGTGGTTGCCAGTCTCGCAATGGTGGCGCTGATTCTGGCATCGCCCTTCATTATGCGCGCCATCGCGCCCGCAGGGAATAATTGGAGCGAGCTAAGTGTAATCAGTCAGACTTACGGGGCTGTGGCGGTCTTCTTTTCTGGTGCTGCATTTTTCGGTGCCGTTATTTCAATTCTCTATCAGGCAAAGCAGACTCGAATTATGCACGAAGAGATCCACTCATCCATGCATAAGGAGCTCATATTGAGATCCTTGGAGGATGATTCTCTCATGTACTGCTGGGATCCTCCGTCCACACCTGCGACCATGACCGAGAGGAGGCAAATCGCCTTCACGAATTTGATTTACAGGCGGTGGCTGGATGGATTTATGACCGGTCGAGAAAATCTTGGTAGCATAAGGAACATATTGACTGTTCACTTCAAGGGGGAGGTGGCTCGAAGGCATTGGAGGGAAGGGGGGCCGGAGTGGCGAGATTACGCAAAAGAAAGCTCTAATCGTCGGCTCCAAAGATTCATTGCCTTAACTAACGAGGTGTATGAAGCGGCCTTGGCTGAGGGGTCTGCAGTGCAACCGGAGTCGTACTTCTTGCCGACGGGTCATCCAGGATCCAGCTAAGATGGAAGTCGCTTTTAACAGCGGTCTACTGAGCGCCTGTCCATGGTTCATAAAGCGGAGCGTTTTCCTCGCCCAGGAGTGGTGAACCTGTACGCTTGGTGGTCATCGCTGACATGTCTTTGGCTGCTGCTGGACAGCGCTGCTCTCCATTGTTGTTGGCGGGCGTAGTCACGCAGTCGAACATTTCACCGCTGACTACGCTGCCCCTTGGATGAGACTGATGTGAAGTCCACGGGAGCGTGATCGGGTTTAGAGGTCGATTCAGCGTCATCTACAGCAGTGGGCGCCATGATCTTCGAGGCTTGAGCCAAAGCGGCTGCGTAAAGCCGGGGAGCTGACCGTCCCAGTCGCGACGTATCCCTTTCTGGCATCAGACGGCCGATCGCTGTGCGGGTGGCACGGGCGTCGGCCGGGCTGGAGCGGGGCGGAGACAGGAGCGCAGGCCCGGCCGGGGGTCGGGCCGCGCGCGGGGAGCGGAGCGAGCCGCCTTGATGACGTGGAGAAAGTCTGAGCCAACCGAGGTTCGGCTACAGCCTGAACGACAGTTCCAGATCGTCGCCGGGAAGGTGGAACTCCTCCAGTGCCAGCGGCTTGTCTTTCTCTGAGACCGTCACGCGGATGACGTGTAGAAGCGGTACACCTTCGGGAAGGCGGAGGGCTTGGGCCTGGTCAGGCAGAGGCATGCGGGTGCGGACGTACTCCGTGAAGTGGAGTTCGTGGCCCAACGCAGCAAGCGCGACGTAGAGCCCCGGCGCCGGCGGCGGTGCCTCCTCCTCGTACTTCGTGTCGACCAAGACGGAGAACGGCACGTACGTACGGTGGAGTTGGCGGAGACGGCCTTGGTCGGCGGTCTGCAAGACGTCGTAGGTGAACATCGGCTCGCCTGGTGGGATGCGGAGGAGATCCGCCAATGCCAAGGGAGCGTCCGTGCGAGTGGCTACCGGTGGCTCGGCGTTCGTCCACTGGATGCCGTCGGCCTCCATGTACCGCCCGTCTGGGGCCAGGCGTACGCCGCGCGGGCGCGTGAGGCTTGGGCGGCTCTGGGGTGAGCGGGCGAATGTGCCTCGGCCCATGATCACCTCGACCAGGCCGGATGCCCGTAGCTCTGTGAGGCCCTGACGGACTGTGGGACGCGTCACGCCGAACTGTTTCGCCAACGCCTCCTCGGAGGGGAGTGGTTGGCCGGCGGGGAAGGTGCCGTTCAGGATGCCTTCGCGCAGGTAGTCGGCGATCTGCCGGTACTTCGGCTGCGTGTTCTTCGGCGGCATGCAGGCCCTCCACGGCCGTGATCAACACGATCGGCGTTCCAGGCGTGGAACGTACCGCCCACGCCTGGAACACCATCCCTCATCACAAGACGGTTGACAACCCGTACTACGGGTCGCACTCTGGGTTCCGGTCACCCGTACTACGGGTGGTCTAGCAACCCGAAGGATCGGCCTTCGGGTGCCAGAGATGAGGAGTTCAGATCAGTGGCAAGCCTTCCGATCGACACCGCGAAGTTCACGGGGATCATCTGTGCCGTACCCCCGGCTCCGCGGATAGCGAATCGCGAAACCGGTCAGCTTCGTGTTGACCGTGATACCGGCAAGACCGTGTTCCAGGTCGGTCTTTGCCTGATGGCCGGGTCATCGGCGGACGTGGTGAACGTGAGCGTCGCCGGGGAGCCGGCCGGTGTGCAGCTCGGTATGCCCGTGGCCGTACGGGACTTGGTCGCCACGCCGTGGGAGAACGACGGGCGCCATGGGGTCGCATTCCGTGCGGCGGAGATCCGGCCCCTGAGCGCTCCGGCGGGGAAGGGGGCCGGGCAGTGATGACCCTGGCCTCCTCCACCTCCTCGGCCGGGACGGTCTGGCCGAGTTGGGTTCTGGTGGTGGCCGCAGTGCTGGTGTCGGGTCTGCTTCTCGCAGGCCCGACCCTGCGCCGCCGCTACCCCGTGGCCTGGTGGCTGTTACTCGGCTTCCCGCTCATGGTCGTCCAAGTGGTGCGCACCTGGCGGCCGTTGATGGCCGGGTGCGGACTCGCCGTGAGCCGTCGGCCGGCGCTGACTGTGGTGTCCGGGCTCGTCGGCAACGGGGCGCCTCCACCTCAGCCGCGCGTCCCCCGGCACGGGCTCATACGTCCGACCGGCGGCGGATTCTGGATGCTGGTACGGCTGTTGCCGGGCCAGGTGCCCGAGGACTTCGTCAAGGCGGGGCCCGCCATGGCGGAGGACTGGCAGGTCCATGGGGTGCGGGTCACCTCCTGGAGGCCGGGAGTCGTACGGATCGCCGCCTCGGTGGCCGATCCGCTCGCCGCTCCTCGACTGCCGAAACAGCGCGGGCCCGCTCAACTGCTCCGGGTCGCTGTGGGCGTGCTGGAGACCGGTGCCGGTTGGGTCATCGACCTGCGTCGTGTGCCGCACTGGCTGATCGTCGGTGCTACCCGGTCCGGCAAGTCGACGTTGATCAACGCACTCGTAGCGGGCCTGGCTCCGCAACCGGTCGCCCTGGTCGGCATCGACTGCAAGGGCGGCATGGAACTGTCGCTCTACGAACCCCGGTTGTCCGCCCTGGCGACCAATCGTGAGCAAGCGGTGCGGCTCCTGGCGGCGCTCGTCGACCTGACGCTCGACCGTATGACCGTCTGCCGGTCGGCCCGCGTACGCAACATCTGGGGCCTATCGGAGAAGGAACGCCCGGTCCCTGTCGTCGTGATCGTCGACGAGATCGCGGAACTGTTCCTTGTCGCGAGCCGCAACGAGAAAGACGAAGCGCACGCGGCCGGTACGGCGTTGATCCGGCTTGCCCAACTCGGCGCTGCGCTTGGGGTGTTCCTCGTCGTGGCCGGCCAACGGGTGGGCTCCGACCTGGGGCCGGGCGTCACGGCACTGCGTGCCCAACTCGGCGGACGCGTGTGCCACCGGGTGGCCGATCCCGGTACAGCCGAAATGGCGCTTGGAGATCTCAACCCCGACGCGCTCAAGGCCGCACAGGCCATCACCCCGGAACAGGCGGGTACGGCCGTGCTGGCTTCCGGCGACGGCTGGGAACGGGCCCGTTCGCACCTGGTCACTGAGGCGGACGCGGAAGCCATCGCGGCCGAGTACGCACACCTCGCCCCGGTCCTGCCCGAGTTGCTCACCGCGGCCAAGTGAGAGGGGGCTGTCGTGCTGGTGTCCATGTCGGCCGTACTGCTGCTCGGCCTGTTCATCTGGTTTTTGCTGCGCATCCGCTACCTGCGCTGGGCGGACACGCTGCTCTGCGGGACCTTCGGCTTCCTGGTGGCCAAGACCGTGGCCGCACCGGTGGTTCAGGCGGTCCTCGTCGCGGTCAGTGGCTTCCTCGGCCAACTCCGTTTCTGAAGCGACCTCACCCGATGTCCGAACAACAGAGAGGTGGGCGAGCCATGTCCACGTACGAAATCCGCTCCGGCGACCGGGCTGCGTTCATCGCCGGCCTGCGGGAGCTGGCGGACTTCCTCACCGCGAACCCCAGTGTCCTTGTACCGCGCAACGCATCGTTCGGCGTCTTCGTCGACGCGGCCGACTCCACCGCACGCAGGGAGGGCGCGGAACACGTCGCCGCTCCGCTCGGCGTCCCGGTGGAGGACCTAGGCCAGGGCTACTACGACGCACGTCGCACCTTCGGACCGATCGCGTACAGCGTCGTCGCGATCCCGCCCAAGGAACAACAGTGATCGCCCGTTTGACGGGCTCCCGACGGGGCGCGAAGTCGCCAAACCCGACCCCGTCAGGAGCCCACTCCATCCGCCACGTGAGCAGTGAAAGGAGTACTCACACTTTGTCCATCGCGCATCGTTCGCGCAAATCCCCTCTGCCCGAGTGCGAATTGAGGGTCGTCGACTCCGAAGTGTCGACCTGCGACGGACGGGAAAAGGTCGTCCTCGTCGGGCTCGACGGCGTCGAGCGGCATCTGTGCCCGGCACACGCCGCCGCACTCTGGCTCACGGACCCGACACTCCGGTTCAGCGCCAAGACTCGTACGGAAGCAATCGCCGCCGTGATGGGGCAGGCATTCGGAGGCGGTGGTCGGCAATGACCGCGTCCATACCGAAGAACGTTGCTGCCCTGCTCACCAGGGCAGCAGAGCCGGAGTTCGCAGCCTGGCGGCGCAACATCGTCAGCCTCGCTGGCTGCACCAACCCGATCCACCTGGTCGGCGGGGCAACCGTCGTCGACACGACCACGGGCGAGGCCCTGTTCTCGTACGCGTCGGACGTCTACGGCGGTCGACTCCTGACCGCATGCGGCAACCGGCGTGCGTCGGTCTGCCCGTCCTGCTCCCGCCTCTACCGAGCCGACACCTATCAACTGATCCGGGCTGGACTGGTCGGCGGCAAGAACGTCACGGAGTCGGTGAGCGGGCACCCCCGGGTGTTCGCCACCCTCACCGCTCCCGGCCTCGGGCAGGTTCACACCCGTCGTGAGCGTGCGGGGCATGTACGGGCATGCCGTCCCCGGAAGGTGGGGGAGTGCTGCCCGCATGGCTCGCCCATCGGATGCCATGAGCGACACGCAGAAGGTGAGCCCCGTCTCGGCGAGCCTCTGTGCCCGCGCTGCTACGACTACGCCGGGGCTGTCCTCTGGCAGGCGTACGCGGGTCAACTCTGGCACCGGTTCGCGCTGGAGTTGCGTCGCGAGATCGCCCGGTGCGTTGGGCTGTCCCGTACCGAACTCGGGGACGTGGCCCGGTTGTCGTACGCGAAGGTGGCCGAGTACCAGCGGCGGGGCCTGGTCCACTTCCATGCCGTGATCCGCCTCGACGGGCCGGACGGACCGTCCTCGGCTCCGCCCGGTTGGGCCACAACGGCTCTGCTGATGGACGCGATACAGGCGGTCGTCGGCCGCGTGCGGCTCATCGCTCCTGGCGCGGATGTCGTGGGCGCCCGCGTGCTGCGCTTCGGCGATCAGGTCGACGTGCGGTCCATCGTGGCGTTCGGAGCGGGGGAGCGGCTGACCTCTGCGGCCGTTGCGGGCTACATCGCGAAGTACGCCACGAAGGGTGCAGAGTCCGCCGGCGCGGTCGACGGCCGGATTCACCAGGCTCGGGAACTGGTCGTGTTGCCGGTACGGGCTCACGTCCTCCGCATGATCAGTACGTGCTGGTGGCTCGGCGGTCTGCCTCCCTTCGAGGCTCTGGGGCTGCGCCGTTGGGCCCACATGCTCGGCTACGGCGGCCACTTCTCCACCAAGTCACGGCGCTACTCGACGACTCTGACCGCACTCCGTGAGGCGCGTGCAGAACACCGTGCGGAGGAGCAGCGGACCGCCCTCGGTATCGACGGGCGGTCCACCGCCACCGTCGGGCAGTGGCGCTACGCCGGGCGTGGCTACTCGCCGGAGGCGGCACTCCTGGCGGCCTCCGTACGGGAGGTCGGTGGTCCTCATGGCGCGTGAGACGACGGCCGAACTGCTCACCGTGCGGCAGGTGCTCGAAGAGCTGGGCGGGATCTCCCGGCGCACCTTCTATCGCTGGCGGGAACTGCGCCTCGCGCCGGCCTGCATCCGCTTACCCAACGGGGAGTTGAGGGTCCGCCGCGACGTATTCAACGACTGGTTGGCGGAGCGGGCGGAGGGGGCCGCGTCGTGAAGTCGTACAAGGTCGTCATCTGGAAGCTGAGTATCAACCGCTCCGCGAAGAAACCGACGTACCTCGTCCGCTGGTCCGTGGATGGCGAGCCGTTCCACGAGTCGCACAAGACGAAGGCGCTCGCTGACCGCTTTCGGGCCAAGCTGCTTCGAGCCGCCGACAAGGGCGAACCGTTCGACACCGTGACCGGTCTGCCTGACTCGCTCCGCGGTGGGAAAGCGGCGTTGTCGTTCCTCGACCTGGCGGTGAAGTACGTGGCAGCGCGCTGGGCGGAGGCGTCAGCGAAGCAACGGGACAGCATGACCGATGCCCTGGCGACGGCCGTTCCTCTCCTCGTCAAGCCGGGGAGGGGGCGGCCCGCTCCCGAGATGCTGCGGAGGGCGCTGCGCTCGTACGTCCTGCCGGTTTCCCGCAGGGAACGAGAGCGGCCGGAAGAGATCGCGGCGGCCGTGCGGTGGATCGAGAAGGCCTCGCTCCCCGTGGGTGAGCTGCAGGAGATCGCGCGAGTGCATGAGCTGATCGACGGGTTGGGCCGGAGGATGGACGGCAAACCTGCGGCGACACAGACGTATCGCCGACGCAGGGCGGTGGTCTTCAACTCGCTTGAATACGCAGTGGAGTTGGAGCACTTGCAGTCCAACCCGCTGAGCCGAGTGCGGCGTAAGCGAGGCAAGCGTGCGGTGCAGGAGGTTGACCGTCGGGTGGTGGTCAATCCTCGGCAGGCTCGCGAACTGCTGACCGCTCTCACCTACGTTGGTGGCTATGAGCGCGCGAGCGGCCGACGGTTGAAGGCGTTCTTCGGGTGCCTGTACTACGCGGCCATGCGGCCGGGTGAGGCGCTGGGGCTCCGCCGCTCCGACTGCAAGCTTCCGGCGTCTGGCTGGGGGCGGATCGAACTGGCGGAGACCCGTCCCACCGCCGGGAAGGCGTGGACGGACTCTGGGGAGGCGCACGATCGACGCGGCCTGAAGCAACGGGCCAGCGGTGAAGTGCGCATCGTGCCGATCCCGCCTCCGCTGGTGCGACTGCTCCGCGAGCACTTGAAGGAGTTCGGTACGGCGAAGGACGGCCGGCTGTTCTCCAGCGAGCGAGGCAATGTGATCGCGGCCTCGTCGTACTCGCGAGCGTGGAAACAGGCTCGGGAACTGGCGCTCGTACCGCATCAGGTGTCGTCGGTCCTGGCCTTCCGGCCGTACGACCTCCGGCACGCGGGCGTCTCCCAGTGGCTCAACTCCGGTGTGCCCGCCCCGGAAGTGGCGGCCCGTGCCGGTCACTCGGTCGACGTCCTGTTGAAGATCTACGCCAAGTGCATCGACGGCCAGGAGCAGGAGATGAACGACCGGATCCTGAAGGGGCTTGGTGAAGAGCCGCCGTAAATCGAGACTGGAGGTCGAAGGAGCTTCGGAGACATCCGGGGCTCCTTCGTCGGTTCCAGCCTCACCCTGGGGTACGGGTGCGGTGCTGGAGTGCCAAAATCTCTCCAGCACCGAACGAGGGGGAGAAAGTTGCAGGATAAGCGTGCTGCCATTCTGAGCGAGCTTGACGCAAACCACGGGGTTACTGCCGTCTCGATGGGGTGGCTTCGAGAGCGCTATGACCCTGAGTGGGGACGTCTTAGCGCCAGTCGAGCTGCGGAGATCAGCCGTTGGCTCCTGAAGCAGGAGGTCGCACACCTTCCGGCGCCGCTACCTTCAAGGGAGGCGGAAGAGGTGGTGCTGTACAGGCCATCTTCCCCCGTTGGCGTGTACATCAACGCGGCTCGACTGGAGGGCCCGTTCAAGCATCGCCCAGCCGCCGCCGCTTACTTCTTGCAGGACATTGCTCAGAGACTGAGTCGGGCTGAACAGGCTGAGGGACAGCGGGACTGATGGCGTCTGGTGAGCCGTCAGGTGCGCCCAGAGCACGGGCCTTCTGATGAGCAGATGCGTTCGGCACCGCTTCGTGATGTGACAGCTGACCTGCAAGAAGGCCCACCAAGATCATTACGTGGTCATTACGTGATCACTGGCAAACGGCTGCTTTCGGCGGCATCCGCCTGCACACACGCGAAGACCCCGTCTTCAGCTAAAGCGCTGATGGCGGGGTCTTTAGGCACCAAATACAAGGTGCCCCCGGCAGGATTCGAACCTGCGCACACGGCTCCGGAGGCCGTTGCTCTATCCCCTGAGCTACGGGGGCGTGTCAGGCGCGGTGTTTGCGGCGACGGGTAGAACCCTACCAGCTCCTTACGGGTGTTCATGAACAGGTTTCTCGGTGGTCAGGAAGGTGGTCGGGGAGGTGTGCCGGGTCGCTCGCAGGGGGTGGAAGTGGGGAAAACCCGGACGCGGTGGCCGGTCCGGACCTACTCTCGAGTTGTGCCAGGCGCGTCGGGTCGGGTGCTTGTTGTGGACGACAACAAGGTCATCCGGCAGTTGATCAGGGTCAATCTCGAGCTGGAGGGTCTCGAGGTCGTGACCGCGGCCGATGGTGCCGAGTGTCTGGACGTCATCCATCAAGTGCGGCCTGATGTCGTGACCCTGGATGTCGTCATGCCTCGGCTGGACGGGCTGCGGACTGCCGCTCGGCTGCGTAGCGATCCCCGGACCCGTGATCTGCCCCTCGCCATCGTCAGCGCCTGCACTCAGCAAGAGGTCGACAGCGGGCTCGACGTCGGCGTCGACGCGTTTCTCGCCAAGCCCTTCGAACCTGCCGAACTCATCACTCTCGTACGGCAGTTGATCGAGCGTGGGCGGCGTGAGCCGCGAGACCCACGGGACCCGCATGATCCGGCCGGTGGCCTCTCCATCGGTGGTGCCTTCGGTGCCGGCGCAGGCACCGGTGCCAGCGCCAGTGAAGGTGAGCGGGCCGGGCGGAGTGGGCGTAGCGGAGGCTGAGGCAGGCCGAGGCTGCCTCCAGGCTTGCCAGTTGTCGCCACCTGTAAGTCCCCTTACTCGCTCCCCCTATATAGAGGCCTACCTCCGCTGTAGTAGAGGACTACCTCCGCGGACGGAGGGTCGGCTTCGTGCCGTTATTCCTCCTCTGCCCGCCTACGCCGCGACGGTCGTTACCCTCCCCTAGGCACTCCGTGCCGGATCATCATCGGATCCGGTACGGCAGAACTCACCCGCCCGCCGTCGTCGAGACCGCCGTCGTGGAGGAGGAGCCCGAAGAGGCCGAGGAGGC
>NZ_JBLTJC010000230.1:0-16767 GCF_048158785.1 Streptomyces colwelliae
ATCATCGCCCGCGCGTGGAACGTCCTGGCGAAGGGCACCTTGGGCGTAGCCGCCTCGGTCCTCCTCGCCGCGACCACCGAACTCCGCGAACTCCTCCTGGGATTGCAGCGGTGGCCGCGGTCAGCTTGAAGTAGACCAGGACACCGTTGTTGACGTCCTTCCAGATGTACGCCGGGAAGGACGCGGCCTCGCCCCCGCCGCCGATCGTGACGTTGCCGGTCCACTTCGCCGCGCGGGTGTCGGAGGGATGCGCGTACGTCATCAGCCCGGCGTTCTTGAACTCCCCTGGCGTGCCGTCCCAGTTGCCGAGTCGCCATATGGCCGTAGCGGTGGACGGGTCACCCGTGATGCTCAGGGTGTGCAAGGACGTCGTACCGCCTGCGCTCACCGCCACCGACTGGCTGTGCACGGCGAGTTCGCCCTTGAAGACGGTCAGCGTGTACGTCCCCGGGAGCATCCCCTTGCAGGAGAACGCGCCGGTGCCGGCCGCGGCCTTCGCCCAGTACTGCGCGTCGGTGTTCGAAAAGGTCACTGTGTAGGGGTAGTTGGCGTCCATGCCCTTCAGGCCGACCCCCGCCACCTTGCCCCGGCCCGCCTTGCCGACCCAGCCGGTGATGCCTAGCGAGTCCGCCCAGGAGGTGTCGAGGTTCGCCGCGAAGAGGGAGGGGGACGGGGTGCCGCCGTCCGTGAAAGCGACCACGAACGGGCCCTGCAAGCCGAAGCGTTCGGGCTCCGTCTGGGCCTCGTTGTAGTGCAGGATCTCGTACAGCCCGGCCCCGCCCTCGTTCGAGTGGCGCAGCAGCGAGCGGTAGAACGGGCCGCCGGACGCCTTCTCGTGGTTGGAGCGCACCAGGTACAGGCCGACCGAGCCCGTCGTGAAGCCGACGTGGTCGTAGTCGATGGTCCGCTTGCCCGAGTAGTGCTTGGAGCGGGTCGTGCCGTCGGGATGCTTCCAGACGTCACCGGCCTCGATGATCGTGTCGGTGGTCGAATCCCACGCGTCCGAACCGGAGTTGGGGAACACCCCCGGCTTCACGCGCACGATGTACCGCGTCGCGGTGAAGGAGGCGTCCGCCTTGTTCGTCCACAGGTAGACGTTGTTCTCGCCGCTGCGGGCCGCGTACCACTGGGTGATCCCGCCGTGCGCGACCCTCACCAGGATCGTCGAGCCTGATTGCTTGATGGTGACCGTGGAGGCGCCCAGCCCGGACTCGACATGCGAGTGCATCCCGCCGTAGCCCTCGTACTCCTTGCCCTTGTAGGCCAGGGACGTGATGTCACCCGTCGACTTGGAGACCTTGACGATGAGTGAACTGCCCGTGCTGATCACGTAGTTGGAGCCGTCGTCGGTGTACCCGAAGGCGGCGGCGGAGGCGGACGAGAGGAGACCGGTACCGCCCGCGACGGCCGCGCCGGTGGCGGCGACACCGATCGCGGAGGCCCCGAGCACCCGCCTGCGGGTGAGGTGCTTCTTGTGCGTGCTCAAGCGACTTGCTCCGTGTGACTCCGTGCGAGAGGAACCTTGCGCCTCTTGGTCGTCACCGGCGGAGAAAGGGTTGCCGCCCGCCCGAAGATTTCTCTACGACCGCTCTCTGCGACCGTTTGCTACGACTTCTGCGCCGCGAAGTCGCCCTTCACGGCGAGCTGTTGGCCGCCTGCCGTGCCCGCCGCCGAGTAGCTGTCGTCCTTGGCGTCCCGGCCGCCGCGCTCATGGTTGTACTGCCCGGCGAAGACCCAGTTCCCGACCGCCACCGTACGGCCCTCCTTGAGCACCCAGGTGTAGACCAGGAACCCGTCCTGCTCCGTCACCGTCTGCGTGAAGTCCTGCTCGGGCAGCGAGCGCCAGGCGCCCGCGGAGCTGACCCCGTCGGTCAGCTTGACCTTCAACTGGACGGTGAGCGAGGTGAGTTGCTTGGTCGTCTTCAGGGTGACATCGCTCTGCGCCCAGAAGTCGTTGCTGCCCGGGTCGATCGAGCCGTCCGACCAGAGTGGGCCGTCTTCGGCTCCGGACGCGGGCGGCAGTACCGGCGCGGAGGGCGAGGAAGTCGCGGACTCGGTCGGTGAAGTGCTCGCCTTGGGAGAGTCGTGCGAGGCGTCCCCGGAACCCGAACTCGCGCTGGGGGCAACCGGTTTGACCGGGGTGCGGCTCGTCGCGTCCGGCGTCGGAGTGGGCGTCGGCGTCGGAGAGACGGACACCGTCTGCTCGGCGGGGGTGTTGTTCTTCACCGCGGACGCCACCGCGTAGCCGCCGATCGCGAGGACGCTCGCCACCGCGGCCGTGGCGCTGACGACGCGCACCCAGCCGAACACGGGCGGCCGGGTGGCCCGGTGGTCGGGGCGGGACTGCGCGGCCATGCCGCGTTCGAGCCGCGCCAGGATGCGGGCGCGGTCGGGCTCGTGTCCCTCGGCCGTCTCGTGCAGCCGGGCGATCAGCTCGTCGTCGTGCACGTCCTGGTGCCTCATCGGGTCCTCCCTCCACTCTCGCCGCCGCGTGCCATCGCCGCGTGCATCCGCAGCGGAGGGCTCTGCGGACCGAGCAACCGCTGCAACTCCGCCATGCCCTTCGACGTCTGGCTCTTAACCGTACCGACGGAAACACCGAGGGCGAGCGCGGTGTCCTTCTCCGACAGATCGAACGCGTGCCGCAGCACCACACAGGCCCGCTTGCGGAACGGCAGCCTGCGCAGGGCCTCTTGGACGTCGACCACGCCGGCCACGTCCGGGTTCTCGGTCTTCTCCTCGCGCTGCGACCAGAACAGGGCGACCCGCCGCCGCTCGCGCACCGCGCTGCGGATCCGGGTGCGGGCCAGATTGGCGACGACCCCACGGGCGTAGGCCGCGGGATGGTCGGCGGCGCGCACCCGGTCCCAGCGGTGCCAGAGCGCGAGCAGCGCGTCGGCCGCGAGATCGTCGGCGGCGTCCGCCTCACCCGTCAACAGGCGGGCGAGCCGGGACAGTTCGGCGTAGTGGCGTTCGAAGAATGCGTGGAACTCCTCGGAGGCGGCGTCGTCGACGACTGTGCCCACGGCGGACCTCTCCTCGCTGCGGTTTGTGTGTGTCATGTAGATGACACGTGTTTGTTCGGGGATGACCCCCGCGAGATCCGGAAGCGTAGCAGTGATCAACAGGCTGGTCTGGTACGGACTTTCGAACAGCATCTGACGAGCCGACCGCGTACTGGCGGGCCGACCTCGATTCCGTAACACGGGGAAAACCTGAAACAGGTTCAACGCGGGAACAATCCAGCCAGCATCCGCGCACCGATCTTTGAAGCCACGAGGAGTACCCGCATGTCCGAGTCACAGAAGGTGGCCGACCGGCCAAGTGCCGAACCACCGGCGACGAACGGTGTCGACCGGTTCTTCAAGATCTCCGAACGGGGATCCACCTTCGGCCGCGAGATACGCGGCGGCTTCGCCACGTTCTTCACGATGGCCTACATCCTCGTCCTGAACCCGATCATCCTGGGCAGCGCCAAGGACAAGTTCGGGCACACGCTCGACACCGGTCAACTGGTCACCGCCACCGCCCTGGTGGCCTGTGTGATGACGGTCATCATGGGCGTCGGCGGCAACCTGCCGCTCGCCATCGCGGCGGGCCTCGGCCTCAACGCCGTCGTCGCCTTCCAGCTGGCGCCGCTGATGAGCTGGCCCGACGCGATGGGCCTCGTCGTCATCGAGGGCGTCCTGATCTGCGTCCTGGTCCTCACCGGGCTGCGCGAAGCGATCATGAACGCGATCCCGCAACAGCTCAAGCAGGCCATCGGCGTCGGCATCGGTCTGTTCATCGCGTTCATCGGCTTCGTCGACGCGGGCTTCGTCAGCCGTATACCAGACGCCGCGCAGACCACGGTCCCCGTGCAACTCGGTGCCGTCGGCCATCTCGCCGGCTGGCCCGTCCTGGTCTTCTGTCTCGGTGTCCTGCTGACCATCGCGCTGGTCGCCCGCAAGGTGAAGGGCGCGATCCTGATCAGCATCGTCACGATGACCGTCCTCGCGATCATCATCAACTCCGTTGCCGACATCAAGAGTTGGGGTCTGATGACCCCCAAGGTGCCGGACAAGATCGTGTCCGCGCCCGACTTCGGACTCGTCGGTCACTTCAGCCTGTTCGGCGCGTTCGGCGAGACCAGCGCGATCACCGTGGTCCTGCTGATCTTCACGCTGATCCTGTCGGACTTCTTCGACGCGATGGGCACGATTGTCGGTATCAGCGCGGAGGCCGGTCTCCTGGACGAGGAGGGTCAGGTGCCGAACATCGGTCGCGTCCTGTTCATCGACGGGGCGGCCGCTGTCGCCGGCGGTATCGGGTCCGCGTCCTCCAACACCGCCTATATCGAGTCGGCTTCGGGGGTCGGGGAAGGGTCGCGTACCGGGTTCTCGAACCTGATCACCGGTGCGCTGTTCGGGCTCGCGCTGTTCCTTACGCCGTTGCTCACGATCGTGCCGTTGCAGGCCGCCGCGCCCGCGCTGATCGCCGTCGGGTTCCTGATGATGACCCACGTCAAGCACATCGACTGGGACAAGTACGAGATCGCGATACCGGCGTTCCTGACCATCGCCGCGATGCCGTTCACGTACTCGATCACCGATGGCATTGGTGCCGGGTTCATCTCTTACGTCGTGATCAAGGCGGTGCTCGGCAAGGCGAAGGAGGTCAACTGGCTGCTGTGGGGTGTGTCGGCGCTGTTCTTGGTGTACTTCGCCATCGACCCTGTGGAGCAGATTCTGGGTGTGAAGTAGGAGTAGGGGTCGCTGCGCGGTCGGCTTGCGGCCGTCTGTGGCTGGTCGCGCAGTTCCCCGCGCCCATAAAAGACAAAGGGTGTAGACCGCTACGAGTGACCTTTTGAGTGGTTTACGAACGTGTCCTGATGTGTCGTGATGTCCGGGTTTCTAACGTGTCCAATTGCTGGTCTTTACGCTCAGGTGAATGCCGCGATGTGGTCGGCGATGAAGGTGCGCAGCGAGCGCGGCGCGGCGCCGGTGATCGCTGCGACCTCGTCAGACAGCCATGCTGCGTTGCCCTCGGCGATCAGTCCGAAGGCCTGGGCGTTGGAGGTCGCGACTGTTTCGGGTAGGCCGGCTTGGACCATCGCCGCCCGGTGCTCGGCGGGAGTGGTCCGCCGGTATTCGATCTCGTAACCGACCGCGTCGGACAGTTCCTTGGCGACGTCGTTGTAGGTGATCAGGTCCGGGCCGGTCAGCCAGTAGGTTCGGCCAGCGTGCACCGTCGCCTCGGCGGCCACCGTTGCGGCGGTGGCGGCGACGTCGCGGGTATCGATCATGCCGACCTGGCCGCCGGCGGACATCACGAACCTGCCCAACTGTTTGATCATCGGAGCCAGGGCGAGGAGGTTTTGCATGTAGGCGTTGGCCCGCAGCAGCGTGTAGGAGAGTCCGGAGGTCTCCAGGTACGCCTCGATCCGCGCCTGGCCGCGGCGGCGCTCGACCGGGGAATCGTCCGACGCCTTGCTCGTGATCTTGATGATGTGGCGTACGCATTCGCGCACCGCACTGGCGATGACCGCAATCTCCTGGGCGGGAATGGCCGGGCTGACCAGGATGACGGTCTCGATGCCGCGCATGGCCGCGTCGAGCGTGTCCGGGCGTTCGAAGTCGCCGGTGACGATCTCGACGTCGGCCCTGGGCGCGCCGGCTGCGTCGCGTACCAGCGCCCTGGTGGGTTGGTGCTGCGCGCCGAGCAGCCGGGCTGCTTCGGAGCCGACGTTTCCGGACGCGCCGGTTATCAGAATCATGGTGCTCTCCCTCGCGAAAGGTCCGAGTGCGGAGACGCATCCGGCGTCGACGGCCAGGACGGTGCCGGTGATCGGTCGGACCTGCTCACCGGTGAGGTAGGCGATGACGTGGGCGACCTCGTCCGGCTCCTCCGCCCGACCCAGGGGCTGGCGGCCGCGAAAGTGTCGAGCATCTCGTCTCGCCCATGGACTTGATGACCTCGGTGCGGCTCGGCCTGAGCGCGACGGCGTTGATGCACACGCCGGCCGGACCGTGCTCGGCCTCCCATGACCGGGTCAGCGCCTCGATCGGTGTTTCTTAGGCCTGCATCAGTTACCTATTTGGCGTCAGTGACTACGGCGATCTGACGGATGAAGGTGTCTTCCACGGCGGAGTGGAGGAGGAAGTCGGCGACGTTTGCGCGAGAGGTGGAGGGGAAGATCGGCAATTTCGTGACGTCCGCGAGCGCGACGGCGTTGTAGCGGGTGCTGTGACCGTTGTTCAACGCTCCGGGGTATTCGAGGGTCCATTTCAGATCGCTGGCCCTCAAGAGCACTTCCGATGCGGCTTTGTCTGCGTAGGTTTTCCGAAGCACGGTTCGGAAAATGGGGCCGACGAGGAATGAGGCTTTGGCGAGGGAGTCGCCGACTCCGAACGCAGACAGGATGACGAAACGGTCAACGCCTGATGTTTTCGCGGATGCGATGACTGCGCGGACGGTGTCGGTGATCAGCGTTGGGGTCTCGCGGGCGTTCTTCACTCCGAGCGTGCTGATGATCGCGTCGTGGCCTCGGGCTGCCGTCGCGATCACGGTGGCGTCGGTGACGTCGCCGCTGACGATCTGAGCGCGCGGATCAACGCCGGCGCCGGCCCGCCGAACGAGGGCAGTGACCTGGTGCCCCTGGTCGAGTGCCTTCTTCATGAAGAGGACGCCGGTGCGCCCGGTCGCTCCAAGGACTAGAAACTTCACGATACTTCGCTCTCTATAAGGATGAATGGGCGTGCCGGTGCTGCGGCGAATCGGCAAGGGCCCGATTCCCGCCCATGCTCTGTCGGCCCCTCAGGTCTCTGCCGGTGGCGGCGCCCCGTGCAGCAACGGCCCAGCTCGTCTGGGCACGTGCACCGCGGCAATCAGCCGCCCATCACCGGAACATCGTCAGGATCATCTACTAATCTAGTCAATGAAACTGACTATGTCAAAAACGGAGTCGAGACCTGTTGGTGCCCGCCGGCTCCGGCGGTCCGGAGGCCGGAGGGAATCGGTGCGGACTGCTCGGTGCGGCCCGATCTACCGCGCGTAGGGGTCGGTGATCTCGCGGAGTTGATCGAGGATCTGCTGCAGCAGCGTGAAGTTGCGGGTGCCCAGGTAGGTCTTCCACTCGGAGAGGATCTCGTCGAGTGTCGCCTTGGCCACCTCGACCGCCCGCCGGCCGCGCGGCTCCATCACGATCAGCCGGGCGCGGCCATCCGCGGGGTCGGGGATCCGGCGGACGTAGCCCAGGCGTTCCAGCTGATCGACCATCACGCTGGCGCTCTGCTTGGTCATTTGTGCCTGGTCAGCGAGGTCTGTGAGGCGCGAGCCCTCCGGGGCGACGCGCTGGAACACCCGGCACTGGGCGAGGGTCCAGTCGTCGAACCCGGCATCCTGCAGGGCCCGGAACATCCGGTCCTCGGTGTAGCGGTACGGGATGAACAATGACGTCCCCAGATCAACCCGCTGCTCGTCGTCCATGCCGCTCCCAGCTCCATCGCCCGCCTGATCCGGCGAGGTTCACACCTTACGTCGCCGCCGATTCGGCCGCGGCGGCGGCGCGTGCCGCTGCGCTGCGCCCGCTGCGTTCCGTATGCGCCACCCCGCCTCGGCGACCTCGTACCTGCCACTGTTGCCATCGGTTCGGATGTATGTCTACAGTAGTAACGAAAGCTGACTAGTTTGGATGGCGGCAGTCGATCTGGTGCTCACAGACGCCAGACGAGGGTCGGCTGGCCCACCCCATCATCGCGGTGCGGTTGCCCGTCCCACGGGAGCTGCGCCCTCTCCCAACTCACCCCGAAACCCAATCTCAAACAAAGGACCAGAACTCATGATTTTGATTACCGGAGCCACCGGCACTGTCGGTTCGGAAGTCATCACAGCGCTCCTCCCCACCCAGGCAGGTCACATGAGGGTTCTCACCCGCAATCCTGGAGCGGTTTTCCCCGACGGCGCCCAGAAAGTCGTGGCCGATCTCGGTGACAGCGATCTGGCACCCGTGCTGGACGGTGTACACGCGGTGTTCTTGCTAACCGACGGGCTCCACATCGCCGCACACGATCACCGGCTCATAGCCGCGGCGCAGCGAGCGGGCGTGGAGCGGATCGTCAAGCTGTCCGTGCGCAACGTCGGACACGACGCCACCGACCCGATCACCACCTTGCACCGGGCCGGCGAGGAAGCGATCCGCGACAGCGGCATCGGGTGGACGTTCCTGCGGCCCACCGCGTTCATGTCCAACGCGCTCAACTGGGCGGGAATGATCGCGGCCGATCAGGTCGTGTACGCCCCGTTCGCCGTTGGCCGGGCCGCTGTCGTCGACCCGGCGGACATCGCCGCGGTCGCCGCGGCCTGCCTCACCCAAGACGGCCACCATCACCGCGTCTACGAGCTCACCGGCCCCCAACCGCTCAGCCCCTCCGACCAGGTCGCAATCCTCAGCCAGGTGCTGGGCCGCGACCTGCGCTACGCCGAGGCCGACCCGGCCGGCACGCTCGCGCAGATGGTGTCCTACGGCATGCCCAAGGAGTACGCGCACGCTGTCATCGAGCTCTTCCGCTCCACCGTGGAACCGTATAACTCCGAGCCGACAGGTGACATCACCGCAGTCACCGGCCGCCCGGCACGCAGCTTCACCGACTGGGCCCAGGCCCACCGCACCGAGTTCCCCGCTCCCGAAGCCGTCCAGAACGCCGCAACCATCGGGGAGTCACGGTGAAGACCTCCGGCCCCGGGGTCGACACCCACGAGATGGTTCTGATCCACCGTGTCATCCGGCGCGAGTTCGGCCAACTCCCCCGACTGTTTCGCTCCGCGGCCAACGACCGTGCACGATCAAAGATCATCGGCGCGCACGCCCGGGAGATGCTGGACTTCCTGCACACGCACCACACCGGCGAGGACGAACTGCTCTTTCCCTTGCTGCGCAAGCGCACCACGCTCGACCCGGATCTGATGGACCGGATGGACGCACAGCACGCGCAGGTCGACGACACCGTCACAGCCGTCAACGCGGAACTGCCGGAGTGGACGGCGACCGCCGACGCAGCCACCGGCGAGAAGATGGCCGCCCGCATCGAAGCCACGATGCCGACACTGATCGATCACCTGGCCGAGGAGGAGCAGAACCTGCTCCCGGTCGTATCGGTCACCCTGACGCAAAGCGAATGGGACGCACTCGGCAAGCACGGCATGAGCGCGATCCCGCTCACCCGGCGACTGGTCATCCTCGGCCACATCACCGAGGAAGCCGACGACGCGGAACGCCAGAGGTTCATGCAGGTCATACCCGCCCCAGCCCGTTTGGCCTACAAGCTGATCGGCCACCGCCAGTTCACCCGCGAAACCACCGCGCTCCGCGGCTGACCCACCTCGCGACCCGGCGCCACAGCCCAAACCCATCGTTTCTCCAGCCAGAGGTGCGACCGCCATGACCCTCACGATGTCACCCACCTTCGTCCTCGTCCCCGGAGCCTGGCAGGGAGGCTGGGCCTGGCAGCCGGTCGCCCGGCGGCTGCGTGAGGTCGGCCATGCGGCCGTTACGGTCACCCTGCCCGGCCTCGCCGACGGCGACGATCGCGCCGGACTCCGGCTCTCGGATGCGATCGATCACGTCGTGGCCGAGGTCGAGCGGCGCGACCTCACTGAGGTCGTCCTGGTCGGCCAGAGCTGGGGCGGCTACGTGATCACAGGCGCCGCGAATGCACTGATCGGCCGCCTGGCCAAGGTGATCTACTACAACGCCGTCGTTCCGGCCCGCGGCACGGCGATGGTGGACGAGAACGCCGAGTACGCGGCACTGACCCGGGCCGCGATCGCGGCCAGCCCGGACGGCACCATCGGCCTGGTCCGCGAGCAGGTTCCGATGCTCATGCCGGAGGCCGACGAGCAGACCAGAGACCTGTTCTTCGAACTGCTCGTGCCGCAGCCCGGCGGCTACTTTCTCGACCCGCTCGACGTCGACGACGTCACTGCCCTGGGCGTGCCGGCCGGATACATCCTCAGCGAGGACGACCGGGCCCTGGCCCGGCCGGGTGCCGAGTTGGCCTCCCGTATCGGTCTGACCCCGGTGCTGGTATCGGGCGGTCATGAATCGATGCTCACCCGCCCAGACGAGGTGGCCAAGGCACTACTCACCAGCGCACTTTCCTAGTCGATATGCGATTCGCAGCGCCAGCTCCGCAAATGAAGATGGGTGTGGGCCGTGCTGTGTGACCGGTCTGGTTAGGCTGCGAGGGCGAGTTCTTCCTGGTAGCGGGCTTGATGGATGCGCTGGTGTTCCCTGCGGAGATGCCAGGCGAAGTAGGCTTCGAAGTCGCCGTTGGTGATCAGGGCCCGGAGCTTCAGCACGGCCTCGGCGCCTTTCAGGGACCAGCGGGCCCCGGTGATGTCGAGGCGGTCTTTGACCAGGTGGCGGCAGGCGCCTTCGATGATGCCGGTGGCGATCGGCCAGCCTTTGGCCAGGGCGGTGTCGTAGCGCAGCCAGGGCCGTTTGTTCTCCAGGTAGGTGCAGGTCTTCTCGACGGTGGCGAGTTTGTCGTCGGGCAGGGCGGCGGTCTTGGCGGCGTGGCGCAGGTCGGTCACGCATCGCGCGGAGCTCCCGGCCAGGATGGTGCGGGCGTGGCGGGCGACGAACGCCTCGATGTCTGGTCCGGCCTTGTTGTGGAAGCACCAGGCGGCCTTCCACAAGTATTCGAGGACGTGGATCAGGTCGCAGACGATGTGGATGTCGACGCCGCGAACGAGGGCTTCGGCTTGGATCTGCGCGATCTGCGCGATCTGCGGTTCGGCGCCGTCGACGAGCACCACCCAGTCTCGCTCGTAGTCGGGGTCGCGGTCCTCGGCCTGGTCGAACGCGGCCGACACGACGTCGGCGATGGTGTCGGCCACGGATCCGGTGAGCCACTTGTTCCGGGCCTTGGGGCCGTCGGCGCGTTCGGTGTGCGGGTCGGGCTCGGCGTCGGGGTCGGGGTCGGTGATGACATCGTCAACGGTGCGTGGCGCGGCCGGTGAATCCCAGACCGCGCCGAGCACCGCCATACGCTTGCGGCCGTTCTTCTCCCCGGCGGCCAGCCGGGTCTTCATCGCGTTGCCGCCGGCGTCCTGCTTGGCCTCGGCCATCTTCCTGGTCTGCTCGCGCAGGTCTTTGGGACGCATCACGATTCCCTTGCCGTCGAAGGACAACGCCAGCGGGACCTTCGCATCGGCGGCGGCCGGGGCGGTGCGCCGGTAGTAGGCGTCGATGTCGGCCGCGGCGGCGACCACCAGCTGCTCCAGGTTCGCCTTGCCGATCCCGACCCCGCAGCGGCGGGCGATCGCGGCCCGGGCGTCGTCGAACGAGCCGCGCACCGCCTCGACCGCGGCCTGCTTGCGGATCCCGTGGCTGGCCCGCCCGGTCGGCAGGTTCAAATCGGCGTCCAGCGGGTGCAGGTTTGCACAACCCAAGGCCCGGTAGGCGATCCGCGTGACCGTCACCGTGCCGAACACTGTGGTCAGCAGCCGCTCATGCCCTGGTTCCACCCGGCGGTGGGGCACATTCTCGGCGTCGACGACTTCCTTGCGCTGCGGCTCGCGTATGGATCGCAGGTCCAAGTGGTCCTGCAGCATCTGTCGCATCACCTCCAGCCCACGTGTGGAGATCATGTCCTCCAGCTGGTGATGGGTCAGTGCATCGGCCACAGGGTCCGCCAGGTCCCCGATCAGCGCTCACACCAAGCCCGCCGAGGCGGCGAACCCTGACAGGCCAGCCTCCAAGTCCGCGACCTGCGGCTCCTGCGGGCCGCGGCCGACGCCGGCCGCTCTCACCGGGCCGCGCCCGCGGCCGGGGCGAACAGCCCGTCCTCGACCCGCACCAGCACCCCGTCATCGGCCAGACGCCGTAGCTTGGCACGCACTGACTCCGTGGCGTTCTTCCCCTCCGGCAAGCCCAGCCCCTGACACACTTGCTTGACCCGCAACGGCCGTCCGGCCCCGGCGAAGACCTCGCGGATCCGCGCGTACACCGCCTCGTCCCGGACCGCCCCACGCACCCCGGGCCGCGGCCCGCCTCCGGACACCGCCGGACCGACGACCGCATCGACGCCGTCAGCCACCGCAACCAGCTGTTGCCCGGCAACAGCCAGACCCGCCACCGTCCGCCGCGCGATCACCAGGTCCGACAGTAGGCACCGGGCCTCGTCCAGCCGGTCCGCCGCCGCCAACGCCTCGACCCGCAGCTCCTCCACCAGCACCAGCGCCGGCGCCTGACGCTCCTCCAACCGTTCCAGCACCGATTCCACACCGGCCTCCCCAACGCGCCCCACCCCGGCCGCCGCTGGCGGCCCCGACACCGGACACGTTAGAAACCCGGACATCACAACACATCAGGACACGGTCGTAAACCACTCAAAAGGTCACTCGTAGCGGTCTACACCCAAAGACAAAGACAAGGGCGTCATTGCAACGCCGCTTTCATCATTGCCTTGGCCACCGGGGCCGCCAAGCCGTTGCCGCTGATCTCCGACCTTGCCGCGTCCGACTGTTCCACCAGTACCGCCACCGCGACCTGCTTGCTCGTCGAGTCGGACTTGCCGTACGCGGTGAACCAGGCGTACGGCGACTGGTCGTTGTTCTCGCCGTGCTGGGCCGTGCCCGTCTTGCCGCCCACGGTGACGCCCGCGATCTCGGCGTTCGTGCCGGTGCCGTCCGTGATGACCGTCTGCATCGCCGACTGGAGTTGCTGGGCGGTGTCCGAGCTGACGATCTGCTTCGTCGTCGTGCTGTCGTCGTAGTTGTGGACCACGTCTCCGCCGCTGTCGGTGGTCTCCGACACCATGTGCGGGGTGACCAGCTTGCCGTCGTTGGCTATGGCTGCCGACACCATGGCCATCTGGAGCGGGGTGGCAGTCACGTCGTACTGGCCGATGCCGGTCAGGGCCGTGGACGACTTGTTCATGTCGGACGGGTACACGCTGGCGTACGCCCGCACCGGGATGTCCAGCTTGTCGTCGTTGAAGCCGAACTTCTCGGCCATCGCCTTGACCTTGTCCTGGCCCAGGTCGACGGCCATCTTCGCGAACACGGTGTTGCACGAGTACTGGAGCGCGACCCGGATCGACGCGTTCGTGCAGGGCGCGGAGGAACTCTCGTTCTTCAGCGGCGTGACCGTGCCCGGCAGGGTGTACGGCGAGGGGCTCGTCGTCTTCTCGTCCACCGAGGAGTACAGCCCGTCCTCCAGCGCGGCCGCCGCCACGACCAGCTTGAACGTCGACCCCGGCGGCAGCGGCTGGCGCAGCGCCCGGTTGGTCAACGGCTTGTCGGAGTCCGCGGTGAGCTGCTTCCACGCCGACGCGGCGGTGTCGGCGTCGGTCAGCGCCGAGGGGTCGTAGGACGGGGTCGAGACGACGGCGAGGATCTTGCCGGTCGTCGGGTCGATCGCGACGGCGGCACCCTTCTTGTCGCCGAGCGCGTCGTACGCCGCCTTCTGCACATCCGGGTCGATCGTCGTGACCACGTTGCCCGGGGCGGCCCGCTCGCCGGTGACCGTGTCCATCGCCGTCTTCAGGCTGCTGTACGTGCCGTCGAGGAGATCGGCGTAGATCCCCTCCAACTGCGTCGGCGCATAGCTCTGCGAGGCGTAGCCCGTCACGGCCGCGTAGAGCTTGCCGTCCGTGTACGTGCGTTTGTACGCGAGGTCGCTGTCGCTCCCCGTCCGCGCCGAGCCGGTGATCGAGTTCCCGGCCACGATGATGTTCCCGAGCGGGTCCGCGTACGTCTCGATCGCGTTGCGCCGGTTGTCCTTGTCGTCCGCGAGTGCCTGGCCGTCGTAGAACTGCACCCAGGTCGCCCGCACCAGGAGGGCGAGAACGAGGAGCAGTACGAAGACGGAGGTGCGCCTGATCGTCTTGTTCATCCCGCTCTGAAGACGACCGGCCGGGAACGAATCGTTCCCTTACATCGCTTTTCTCATCGACTGCTCATGAACCCGCTCGCTCATCGAGTGTTCATGAGTCCAGCGTCAGGACCAGCTCGTCGATCTCCTCGCCCCGCGCGTTCGCGAACCCCCGGTCGTGCCCGGTGACGCGGAACCCGCACTTCTCCAGCACGCGCCGCGAGCCCGCGTTGTCGGCCGCCACGCGCGCGTACACCGGGCGTTCGGGCGCCTCGGCCAGGAGGTCGCGCAGTGCGGCCGTCGCGATGCCCTTGCCCCAGTAGGCGCGGTCGATCCAGTACGTCACCTCGCGCTCGTCCGGCTCCCCGTAGACCGCCACGCTGCCCACGACGTCGCCGTCGGCGAGGACCGTGCGGTTCAGCACGCCGGGCAGGGCGCGGATGCGCTTCCAGTGGGCGTCGAAGGCGTCCCGGTCGGTCGGGTCTTTCGCGGTGAAGGCGGCCATCCGGACGGACTCGGGGTCGTTCATCTGCCGGAAGAAGACCGGCAGATCGCTGTCGTGGACCGGGCGGAGCGCGACGTCCATGAGTCAGAGCCTCCGGGTGGCGAGGGTCAGTCGGTCGCGGGCGTCGAACAGGGCGTCCTTGACCATCTGTTCGTGCGCGGGGGTGAGCCGGGCCACCGGCACCGAGCAGCTGATCGCGTCCCGCGCGGGGGTGCGGTAGGGGATCGCGACGCCGAAGCAGCGCAGGCCCAGCGTGTTCTCCTCGCGGTCCACGGCGAAGCCCTGGTCCCGCACCTGGTGGAGTTCCTCGATGAGCTTCTCGCGGTCGGTGATCGTGTGCTCGGTGAGCGCGGGCAGGGTCTCCGGGAGCATCTTGCGGACCTGCTCGTCGGAGTACGTACTCAGCAACGCCTTGCCCAGCGAGGTCGAGTGGGCGGGGAGCCGGCGGCCGACGCGGGTGAAGGGCCGTAGATAGTGCTGCGACTGGCGGGTGGCCAGGTAGACCACGTTCGTACCGTCGAGGCGCGCGAGGTGGATGGTCTCCGTGGTGTCGTCGGAGAGCCGGTCCAGGGTCGGGCGGGCCGCCGCTACGACCTCGTCGCCGTCGATGTACGACGTGCCGACGAGCAGCGCCCGTACGCCGATGCCGTACCGCGTGCCGGTCGCGTCCGTCTCCACCCAGCCCAGCTCCACCAGTGTGCGCAGCAGCATGTACAGACTGGACTTCGGATATCCGACGGCCTCCTGGACCGCCGCGAGGGAGTGCATACCGGGCCGGCCGGCGAAGTATTCGAGCAGCTCCACCGTCCGCACCGCGGACTTGACCTGTGCCCCGCCGCCTGTCTCGCCTGCCGACATCGCCCTTGACCCCTTCGTTCGACGGGAAATAGTCTCCGAGAGCATATTCATCATCAGAGACAGCGTTCAGCATATCGAACGACCCTGGTGAATGACCCAGAACTGCGGCATTACATGTGTGGAGGGACCCGCGGTGGCAGCAGCACCAGTCTGGAGTGTCGACCCCCGAACCGGGAAGCAGCGTGAACAGGTTGCGGTGGAGGCCACAGCCCAGGAGGTGGACACCGCCGTCCGCGCCGCGCACGCCGCGCGCGGTTCGCTCGCCGACCGTACGGTCCGCGCGGCCTTCCTGCGCGGCGCCGCCGACCAGCTCGAAGCGGCCAAGAACCAGTTGGTCGAGGTCGCCGACGCGGAGACCGCGCTCGGCCCGGTCCGGCTGAACGGCGAACTGGCGCGCACCTGCTACCAGTTGAGGGCCTTCGCGGACATCGTCGACGAGGGCGCCTTCCTCGACGTGGTCATCAACCACCCCGACGACACCGCGACCCCGCCGATCCCGGACCTGCGCCGTTACAAGGTGCCGCTGGGCGTCGTCGCCGTCTACTCGGCCTCCAACTTCCCCTTCGCCTTCTCCGTCCCCGGCGGCGACACCGCGAGCGCGCTCGCCGCCGGCTGCCCGGTCGTCGTCAAAGCCCACCCCGACCACCCCGGTCTGTCCGAGCTGGTCGCGAGCGTGCTGCGCCGGGCCGCCGCCGAGCAGGGCATCCCGGCCGGCGTCCTCGGCCTGGTGCACGGCTTCGAGGCGGGCGTCGAACTCGTCAAACACCCGCTGGTCTCGGCTGCCGGCTTCACCGGTTCCGTACGCGGCGGTCGTGCGTTGTTCGACGCGGCGGCCGCGCGACCGGTCCCGATCCCCTTCCACGGTGAACTGGGCTCCCTGAACCCCGTCGTGATCACCGAGGCCGCGGCGGCCGAGCGCGCCGAGGCGATCGGCGCCGGCCTCGCGGGCTCCATGACCCTGGGCGTCGGCCAGTTCTGTGTGAAGCCGGGCCTTGTGCTCGTCCCGTCCGGCTCCGCCGGGGACGGCCTGGTCAAGTCCCTCACCGACGCCGTCAGCGACACGGACTCCGGGGTGCTGCTGGACCACCGGATGCGCGACAACTTCCTCGCGGGCGTCACCGAGCGGGCTCAACTCCCCGACGTGGACTCGCCGGTGACTCCGGGTGCGGGCAGTGAGCACACGGTGAGCCCTGGTGGGGCCGTGGAGCACGGGGTAGCCCCATTCGTCCAGGCCGACCAGTTCGGGCAGCAGTTCGGCACAGAGTCCGTGTCCGTCGCAGGCGGCGAAATTGGCGGCCAGTACGTGGGCCTGGGCTTCGGCTCGGGCGCGGGTAATCGCCATTCCTCCTCCTTAGGCCGGCAGTCGGGTAGGGCAGCATCTGCTCAGCCATCGCCTGCTCGTGAGGGGTCGTCATGCGTTCCACCCGCCGTGCCGCATCATCTGTCCTGCTCACCTGCCTGGTTCTTGGGGCTGGTCGCGCAGTTCCCGGCCGAACGATCTGTGCGGCCGACGACGCCTGAGTCAGTCCTCATAGTCCTTATAGGC
>NZ_JBLTJC010000231.1:0-16746 GCF_048158785.1 Streptomyces colwelliae
GGAGTGGCCACCAACGTCATCCCCGACGCGTGCACCCTGGTCGTCAACTTCCGCTACGCGCCCGACCGTAGCGAGGACGAGGCCGAGGCCTTCGTACGCGACTACTTCGCCGACTGCGGGGTCGACGCGGGGCGACCGCTTCTCCTTCACCACGCACCACCGCGGCTGAGAAACGCGAACACTCCACGGCCGCTTATTATCACGAATAGATAACGGGTCTAGCCCAAATGTGATGGGTCGTTCACGCTTTCGTCGGGAGCCGGACCTTTCCGGTTCCCGGATTTCGAGGAGCGTGGCCGTCGTGAGAGTGACAGTCGTCGGAGGCGGCGTGGTGGGCACCATGCACGCCTGGCAAGCAGTGGAACGCGGCCATGAGGTCGTACAGATCGAGCGCGAGGCGGAGGCTCGCGGCGCTTCGTCGCGCAACTTCGGGCAGATCTGGGTGAGCGGCCGCGCGGGCGGCGAGGAACTCGAAACCGCCCTGCGGGCAAGGGAGTTGTGGGAGGAGATCGGCGCCCGCGTGCCCGGGCTCGGCTTCCGGGCCAACGGGTCACTGACCCTCGTCCGGGGCGACCGCGAACTCGCCGTCGCCGAGGCCGCCGTGGCCCGCGAGGACTCGGCCGCCCGCGGCTACAAACTCCTCACCCCGGCCGAGGCCCGCGCCGTCAACCCCGCCCTGCGCGGCGACTTCACCGCCGCCCTCTCCTGCGAACGGGACGCGGCCGTCGAACCCCGCACCGCCCAACTCGCCCTGCGCGCCGAGCTGTCGAAGTCCCCGAACTACACCTTCCTGCCGGGCCGTGAGGTCCGCGAGGTCGTCGGCGAGCACGCGGTACGCGACGACCACGGGGAGGTGCACGCCTCCGACGCGGTCGTGCTGTGCACGGGCGCCTGGCTCGGCGGACTCGTCCGCGAACTCGCCGGACCCGAACTCCCCGTCCGCCGCGTCCGGTTGCAGATGATGCAGACCGACCCGCTCGGCGAACCGCTCACCACGTCGGTCGCCGACGCGGACAGCTTCCGCTACTACCCGGCCTACCGCGGCGAGGCCCTCGACCAACTCAACGCCGGACAACCGCAGTTGCCGACAGCCGCCGCGCACGCCATGCAACTCCTCATGGTGCAGCGCGCCGACGGCGGCCTCACCATCGGCGACACCCACGAGTACGAGCACCCCTTCGCCTTCGACACCACCGAGGACCCCTACGACCACCTCGCCGAGGTCGTCGAGTCCTTCCTCGGCCGCCCCCTCCCGAAGATCCGCCGCCGCTGGGCCGGCGTGTACGCGCAGTGCACCGACCCCACCCGCGTCGTCCACCGCCAACAGGTGCGCGGCGGCGTGTGGTTGGTCACCGGACCGGGCGGACGCGGCATGACCTGCTCCCCGGCCATCGCCGAGACCACCGCGAACGAACTGGACTGGTGAGACCTCTCATGACCCCCATGAACCCCGTGACTCCCACGAACCCCATGACCTCCATGGCCTCCATGACGCACGACATCCGTCTCGTCGTCCTCGACATGGCCGGCACCACCGTCGCCGACGGCGGTCTCGTCGAGGAGGCCTTCGCCGCTGCCGCCCGGCACATGGGCGCGGAACCCGACTCGATGCTCGACTACGTCCGCGCCACCATGGGCGAGTCCAAGATCTCCGTCTTCCGCCACCTGTTCGGCGAGGAGGGCAAGGCCCAGGACGCCAACAAGGCCTTCGAAGCGGCGTACGCCGACCTCGTCGACGGCGGCCGGGTAGCGTCCCTCCCCGGCGCCCGCGAGACCATCGAATCGCTCAAGTCCCAAGGCCGCACGGTCGTGTTGACGACCGGCTTCGCACGCACCACCCAGGACGCGATCCTGGCCGCGCTCGGCTGGCAGGACCTCGCGCACCTCACGCTGTGCCCCGCCGACGCCGGTGGCCGGGGACGCCCGTACCCGGACATGGTGCTGACCGCCTTCCTGCGTACGGCGGTTGCCGACGACGTACGGCAGATCGCCGTCGTGGGCGACACCTCGTACGACATGCTCAGCGGGGTCCGCGCGGGGGCGGGCCTGGTCGCCGGCGTCCTGACCGGCGCCCACGACGCGGACGCGCTGCGGGCGGCCGGGGCGAACCAAGTCCTCGACGGCGTCGGACAGTTGCCCGGAGTCCTCGCATGACGAACGGTATCCGTGGCGCGAGGAGAGATCCCCCTGGCCGGATCGGATCTGATCAGATCAGGTCGACCAGGTCCGCGATGGACTCCACGACCTTCGTCGGCCGGTACGGGTAACGCTCCACATCGCCCCTGGTCGTCAGCCCGGTGAGGACGAGGAAGGTCTCCATCCCGGCTTCCAGCCCGGCGAGGACGTCCGTGTCCATGCGGTCGCCGATCATGGCGCTGCTCTCCGAGTGCGCGCCGATGGTGTTCAGCGCCGACCGCATCATCAGAGGGTTCGGCTTCCCGACGAAGTAGGGCTCCTTGCCGGTCGCCTTGGTGATCAGCGCGGCCACGGAACCGGTGGCAGGCAGGGCGCCCTCGGGTGAGGGCCCGGTGTTGTCGGGGTTGGTCGCGATGAACCGGGCGCCGTCGTTGATCAGCCGGATCGCCTTGGTCAGGGCCTCGAAGGAGTAGGTCCGGGTCTCACCGAGGATCACGAAGTCGGGGTCGGAGTCGGTCAGCACGTACCCCGCGTCGTGCAGGGCCGTCGTCAGCCCGGCCTCGCCGATCACGTAGGCGGTGCCGCCGGGGTGCTGGTTGTCCAGGAACGCGGCGGTGGCCAGCGCCGAGGTCCAGATGTTCTCCACCGGCACGTCGAGGCCGATCCGGTTCAGCCGGGCGTGCAGGTCCCGCGCGGTGTAGATCGAGTTGTTGGTGAGGACCAGGAACGGACGTCCCTTCTCCCGCAGCGTCTTGATGAACGCGTCCGCGCCGGGCACCGGGACGCCCTCGTGCATCAGCACCCCGTCCATGTCGGTGAGCCACGATTCGATGGGCTTGCGCTCTGTCATGGGTGGGCACTCCTGCGGTACGCGGGCATGTGAGGTGACCATGCTATGCACCTTCCGGCGCCGTCCCCCATACGGAGCAGCGGGGCGTGGCTGAGGATGCGGCCGTCCGCTGTGAGGAGGAGTCTCCAGATATCTGGAGGTTCACGATGGGTTCACTGAAAGTCACACTCTGTGCGGGTGCCGCGGTGGTCCTCGCGGCTCTCACCCCGGCGGCGTACGCGGCGGACGGAGGCGGTGTCTCGGTGACTCCCGCCTCCCCGGCCCCCGGCGGCGACGTCGCGCTCAGGATCAGCGGCTGTACCGGTACGACGGGCACGGCGGCCTCGGCCGCGTTCGTCGCCGACGCCAGACTGGTCGGCGCGGCGGGCACCCTCGCCGGCGAGACCAAGGTCCGTACCTCGCTGGAACCGGGCAGCTACGACGTGAAGATCACCTGCGGGAGCATGACGGTGAAGGGCGCGATCAAGGTCGTAGCGGACGCGTCGCAGTCACCGTCGACGGCCCCCTCCGCCCCCGCCTCGCCCATTGCACCCGTCCACGCGGGCGGCGGCGGTACGGCGCACCTCGCGGCCGTGGACGCGCGTGCGGCCGGTCCCGGTACCGCGCACGCGGTGGTGGGCCTGTTGCTGGCCGGTGTAGCCGCGACGGCCGTGGCGCTGCGCAGCGCCCGCCGGAGTCGCAGGGCGAGCTGACCGGCCATGTTCGATCACGACCGGCCCGCCGAGCACGAGCGCTCCTCCGGCACCGGACGGCTGCTGACCGGGGTCGCCTGGGCCGTGCTGCTGCTCGGGCTGTGGCTGTGGGGGCAGGACCTGACCGACATCCGGCTGGGCATATCCGCGCCCACGACCGGTGACGTGGCGGCGGTCGGACGTCCCCCGGAGGCCGAACTCCCGCCCGCGGCAAAGCCGTTGGGGAACGCGCTGCCGCAACGCATCGACATCCCCCAACTCGCCGTACAGGCACCGGTGGTGGCCCGCGGCCTGGACACGCAGGGCGCGATCGACCCCCCGCCGTTCGACCAGGCGGGCGTGGTCGGCTGGTACGGCAGCGGAGTGCGGCCCGGGGCTGTGGGCACCGCCCTGATGGTCGGCCACGTCGACACCGAGACCCGCCCCGCCGTCTTCTACAAGCTCAGCACGCTCCGCCCGGGCGGGACGATCCGTGTGATCCGCGACGACGGCAAGGTCGCCGAGTTCACCGTCGACGACGTGCGCGTCCTGACCCGTGCCCACTTCGACGCCCAACAGGCCTACGGCACACGGCAGTCGGGCCGCGCCGAACTCCGCCTCATCACCTGTGGCGGCACCTTCGACCGCGTCGGCCGCAGCTACACGGCGAACGTGGTCGTGTCCGCCTATCTCACCGGCACCGGACTGTGACAACCGGGCCCGGCCGACGACCTGCTCCCCCCTGAAGCCGCCGACCGGGCTGGTCCTCAACCGCACGCGCACGGGCTGCGGGAGTAACCCGGCGAACGGCGCGGGAGGTCTGGAAAAACCAGTGGTGGAAGGTGTGGACTAGGCCAGGGGCTGGGGCCGTTGGAAATGACTCTAGAGCGAATGGGCGTCCGGGCCTAGAGGGCAAATAACGCCATGTCCCACAGTCGTTGCTGGCCGTCATATGCACTGGTCACAGTCGATCCACCAGTCCCCCCTCGATCACCGCCCGCGCGACCCGGTCCAACGGCAGCCGGCGCCGCCGTGCGTGCCCGCGCAGCGCGATGAACGCCTCGTCGGTACCGATCTGCCAGCGCTCGGCGAGCATCCCCTTGGCCTGCTCGATCCGCACCCGGCTCGACAGCGCCTCCTGCAACTGCCCGGCCAGGCAGCGGGATCGGGCGTACGCACGATGGTTCTCCAGCCCCAGAGCGGCGGCGTCGGCGATGCCCTGCGCCACCGACACCTCCGAACTGCCGCCGCCCGAAGCGCGGTTGGGCAGCGCCGACGCGAACACGTTGAGCGCGCCGAGCGGCGTCCCGTGCCGCCGCACCGGCACCGCGAAGGTCGCCACGACGCCGTGCCGCAGGGCCCGTTCGGTGAACTCCGGCCAGCGGGCGGCCGCATGCGCCACGCCGATCGACACCGGCGGTACGGGCCGCCCGGAGCCGTAACTCTCCATACAGGGACCGGAGTTGTGCTGCGCCGCCAGCAGATCGAGAGCCGACTCCTCCCGCCCACCGCACCTGCTCCCGGCCAGCGACACCGCCTCACCGCCGTCGATCAGCACGATCCCGGCGGCCCAGGCGGACAGCAGCTCCACACAGCGATCGGCCAGCCGCCGCAGATAGTCCTCGGTGTCGAAGTCCTCGGTCAGGGTGTCGGCGGCCTCCACCAGCGCCGCGGCGAGCCGGTCCTCCCAGGTCGTGTGGTCCATGACGGCCGCCTCCCCCTGCCCCGCGACCGAGCCCGCCGGACAGCCCTTAGGTCGCCCATCTACCCCGGGGGACGGAGGTGTAACAGCCGGACGACAACACCCGGGCGTTCTCGTGGGCGGCACGCCACGTATGTCACGATTGAGCCTTGGATCGGTACAGCCAAGGGGGAGTTGGATGTACGGCAGCCAGGGGACCCCGGTCTCCTACGGCACACGGACGTCGGCGCTGATCCTGGGGGCGGCACTGCTGATGGCGGGATGCTCCTCCTCCGGAGACGGGGACAAGAAACCCGACGTGAACGCGGAGATCAGCCAACAGCCCGATGGGGCGGACCCGATCTGGGTCAACCCGGACACCAACGCGGCCCGGCAGCTGGCCACTTACGTCAAGGCGGGCAGGACGGCCGACGCCGAACAGATCCGGAAGATCGCCGAGCAGCCGACCGGCGAGTGGATCGGCGCGGAGAACCCGAAGGCGGAGGCCCAGGGCTTCACCGAGGCCGCCGACCGGGCCGGCCGCACCGCGCTCCTGGTCCTCTACAACATCCCGCACCGCGACTGCGGCCAGTACTCCCAGGGCGGCGCGGGCGACGGTGACGCCTACCGCGCGTGGATCGACGCGGTGGCCGAGGGCATCGAGACCCGCGCGGCGACGGTGATCCTGGAACCGGACGCGCTCCTGCACCTGGTGGACGGCTGCACCCCCGCCGAATTCCAGGCCGAGCGCTACGACCTCCTCGACTACGCGATCACCAAGCTCAAGTCCCTCAAGAACACAAAGGTCTACCTGGACGCCGGAAACGCGGGCTGGGGCCACCCCGACGAGATCTACCAGCCCCTCGAACGCGCAGGCATCACCAAGGCCGACGGCTTCGCGGTGAACGTCTCCAACTTCTACTCCACCCAGGACTCCCTCGCCTACGGCAAACAACTCTCGGCCAAGACCGCCGACAAACACTTCGTCATCGACACCAGCCGCAACGGCAACGGACCGTATACGGCTGGCGACACAGACGAGAACTGGTGCAACCCCCCGGGCAGGGCCCTCGGCGAAACCCCGACCACAAAGACAGCAGACTCCTTGGTGGACGCCTACTTGTGGATCAAACGCCCGGGCGAGTCGGACGGCGAGTGCAAGGGCGGCCCGAAGGCAGGCGAGTGGTGGGCGAGTTACGCACTGAAGCTGGCCAAGTCTTCCAACTAGCGCTCAGTCCCACGCCCTGTTTTTAGGGGCGCGGGACTGTATCGATTTGCGGCTCCGCCGCGCGGGCGCGACCAGCCGCAACGCCCCTGTTTTTAGGGGCGCGGGGAACTGCGCGACCAGCCCCCACGCACCCGCAGCCAAATAACAACCCCTACGGCACCTTCACCCACACCGCCTTACTGGGCGTCCCCTGATCGTCATCCACAAACAGCATGTACCACCCCGACTGCACCAGGTCCCGATCCTCCGGCACAGTCACCGTGATCTTGTTCCCAGCCGTCTTGAAGTCCAACGCAACAGACCGCTGATCAACATCCGTGACATGCGTGGACGCGCTCGGCCGAATCAACCGCACCTTCTTGATCGAAGAAGCATGCGCCGAGCTGAACGTCCCCGACGAACCCCGAGCAATGGACTCCGGACCCCCGGAAATATCCGGCCGAGAATCCCGGTAGAGATACGGCGGCGTATAGATCTCGATCCGCTGCTCAAAAACCCCCGGCTTCGTGTTCGCCTTGTCCGCGTACAACGGATTGGACCCGAAGAACATCACCCGCCCGTCCGGCAACAGGATCGACCCGGAGTGATAGTTCCGCCCGACCAGCGGATCGGCGACCTTCTCGAAACTGTTCGTATCCGGGTGATACAGCCGAGCCTGAAGGATGTCCGACTCACCACGCCCCCGATAATCCCCGGACCCACCCGAAACCAGCACCGTGTCATCGGGCAGGATCGAGGTCTGCGGATACCGGGTCCCCTTCTCCAACGAGGGCCCGTCCACGAACTTGGGATCGGCGTCCTTCAGATCGACGAGCCGCGTCTTGTTGGTGGACAACTTCGACTCACCAACACCCCCACCCCCGATCACCATGTACTTCTCGTCCTGAGCCGGAGGCAACAGCACAGTCGCCGAGGTCTCCAGCATGTTCGGATCACTGAGCCCCGGCACCTTGGTGAACGAGTTCGTGCCGACGTCCCAGATCCCAGGATCACGCCCCACGTCGTCCGGCCCGTACCCCGCATTGGACCCCGAGTAGAACAACTTCCCGTTCTCCATCAGGAACAACGCCGGATACGTGGGGAACTGCCGCTTCGTCTTCGTGTACGTCCACTTCTTGGTCGCCGGATCGAAGACCTCGTTCTTCCCCGGCACCAACTGCCCGATGTCATCGAGCCCGGAAACACTGAGCACCTTGCCGTCCGACAGAGTAGTGAGCGTCGGATACCACCGAGCCTCCTTCATCGGATCGACCTTGATGTACTTCTCGGCGACCGGATCGAACTCGTACGCGTTCTTGATCCCCTCGAAGTCCCGCTTGTCGAGCCCGAACTTGTTCCCGATGCCATACGTGTTGCGTTCGTCGGCGCCGGTCAGCCCCTGGATCCGGTAATTGTCCTGGGTCCCGGTCTCGTACGTGGTGCCCTCTTTCGGCGCCTCGACGACGACCCGGGCGTAACCGGGGTTGTTCCGCAGGAACTTGCCGGTCTTCTTGTCGAACACCTTGGTCGCGCGCGGGATCAGCACCGAGTCCGTAGAGACGAACGACTTGCCGTTCGCCTTACCCGTGAACCTCGTCCCCTGAGGCAACGTCATCGGCTTGTCGGGATTCTCGTTGTAGAGAATCATGACCCCGCCGGCTTTCTTGACGTCACCCTTGAGCTTCTCGTACTTCTGGGTGCCGCCCGCGATGAGGATGTTCCCGTTGGCGAGTTGGGTGTGCCCGGTGCAGAACAGGTCGGCAGGAGTCGGGACCTTCTTGATGGTCTCCTTCACGGGATCCCAGATCCGCGACTCGAACTTCTTCGCGTTGAAGTTGTCCTGGTTGTTGCCCGAGCCCGCGACGAGCAGCACCTTCCCGGTGTGCAGAAGCACCGCGTGAATGGTGTCCTGCCGGTACTCCTCGGGGAACTGGACGATGTCCCAATGCCCGTTGTCGGCTTTGTACTCGGGCTTGTCGATGACGTACTGGTGGTATCTCTCGGTCCCGAATCTGTACAGCCAGGGCCCGTTCATCCCGGCCAGGGCGAGTACGACCACCGTGCTGATCGCGAGTCGACGGGCACGGCGCCGGCCGGCTTCCTTCATTCCTTACGACCCCCCGGTCCACCGAGCGCGATCTGCATGGTCTGCTCGCCACCGCCGCCGGTCGAGCCCGTGGTCGAGGCCACCCAACTCGGCCGCTGCTGCGGGGTATGCGGCACATGCGACGCCGGCGGAACGGCGTCCTGCGGCTCGACCGGGACGACGGGCGACGGCTGCTTCTTCTCCTGCCGCAGCATGTACCGCCACGCCAGGATCGGCGACGCGGTGATCAGCAGGGCGACCGTGGCCCAGGTGATCATCGCCGGGTGGGAGTGCCCGTTCTCGAACCCGGCCATCAGCGACCCGGCGAAGATCAGGATGAAGAACCAGTGCACCCGAAACGTCCCGAACAGCGTGTCCGGGCTCGCCGAATCACCCTTGGGCGTGACCACGAACCTGCTCTTGCGCCGCAGCACGGCGTCCAGCATCGAGCGGGCGTATATCGGCGCCGACAGCGCCGACATCACCATGCCCGCGACCCCGCCCGACCCCTCCGGCTCGTGCGGCGAGACGTTGTGCCGCCGGTTCCAGATGTACAGGCCGATCTGTAGCGCGGACGCGTTGCCGTAGAGCATCAGCCAGACCGTCGGGTCGATGTTCACGCCCGAGGCGCCCAGGCCCAGGAACAGGGTGCAACTCAGCGCCGCCAGGATCCAGTTGAGGGCCGACATCGGGTAGAAGATGATCATCATCGTGTAGTTGAAGAGCTTGCCCGGAGGCATCGAGAAGAAGCCCTTCCAGTACTGCTTGAGGATCGTCTCGTACGTCCCCCGCGACCACCGGAGCTGCTGCGTGAAGAAGTCCGTCCAGGCGCTGGGCCCTTCACCGACCGCGAGCACGTCCGGCGTGTAGACCGACTTCCACTTCTTCCCGGTCGCCGGATTCTTGGCCCGGTGCATCTCGAATCCCGTGGCCATGTCCTCCGTGATCGAGTCGTACAGCCCGCCGATCTGCCGAAGTGCCTTGATCCGTACGGCGTTTGACGTGCCGACGAACATCGGCGAGCCGTAGCGGTTGCCGGCGCGCTGGATCAGGGCGTGGAAGAGGAACTGCTGCGACTCGGCGGCCTTGGTGACCGGGCCCTCGTAATTGCCGTACACCTGGGGGCCGATGACGAATCCGACGTCCGGGTCGCGGAAGAAACCCAGCATCCGCTCCAGGTAGTTGGGCAGCGGCACGTGGTCGGTGTCGACGGAGGCGAAGAAGTCGTACGCGTCGCCGTGCGCATCGAGCCAGGCGTTGTAGTTGCCGTGCTTGGTCTTCGCGCGGTGCGCGCCCTTGGGCCGGTTCCACTTCTCGACCCCTTTGCGGGTGAAGTGGCGTACGCCGAGCCGCCCGCAGACGGCCTTGACCTCGGGGTCGTCGCCCTCGTCCAGCAGCCACACGTGCAACAGGCCCCGGTGGCGCAGCCGTACGGCCGCTTCCAGGGTCTTGGTGACCATCTCCAGGGGTTCCTTGCCGGGCACGAACGTCGTGATGAACGCGACGCGTGTGCCGGTCTCGGGCACCACCGGGACCGGGTCGCGGGCGACCAGCGTGGCGTGCGCGTTGGACAGCACGTTCATGCAGCGGAAGAACTCGATCAGACCGATCGCGACCAGCATCACGATGTCCAGCGCGGGCAGGAAGTCGTAGGCGGGATAGTCGCGTTGGGTCCAGTGCTCGGGCTGCATCAGCCAGCCGAGCAGGATCAGGGACAGCAGCGGCGCCGCGCTCAGCATGAGCGCGGCGCGCACGCGGTGTGTCTCCTGCGACAGCAGCGACCGGTACTGGACCTTGTACGGCTTGCCCGGTTCGGGCTGCGTGAGGGGTCCCGCCAGGCGGCTGTAGTGCTCGTAGTCGTATCTCGGAAGTGCGCTCTTGATCCGGCGGAAACTTCCGGTCCGGTGTCCCGGGACTCTGAGTTCGGTGGTTTGTGTTGGTGACGGGTCGAGGTTGTGCCGGGCGCCCGTCGGCGTCGACGTCATGAGTCATCCCCCCACACGCAAAAGCGCGCGTGTCTGCTTGTCTCGGCCGCCCGCCGGCGTCCCCCTCGACCCTCGACGGGCGTGTCAGTGGTGCCACAGTCACCACACAGTCCGCTCACAGAGATGTGCGACTGCGACCGTCCGGTTGCGAGATGCCCCCTCCGACATCTGTTCCCTGGGCGGGGCCCCTCCTCCCCGCGAAACCGCGCAACCGGTTCCGTACCCCCTCAACTGCCGCGTACCGGCAGTATCTTCAAAACCAGGGTTCTACGGTGCTCAGCTTGATCGCAAGACACGAAACGTGGTGTTTACCGGTCATACGCGTTCATTGGGGTGTGTGTGGGGATCATGTGGAGCGGTTGTGGACAGTCTTGTGCGCACGTTGTCGAAGTGTTCTCTTATGGCGCTCTCGGCACGTTTCGCATCCCCGGACCGGACCGCGTCGAGAATCTCCCGGTGCTGGCGGCAGGTGACCCCGGGGTCCTGCGGGCCGGCCGCGAGATCGGTGTGGACGCGGTGGAAGGCGTCCCAGAACGCCTCCAGGACCTCGCTCAGCAGCGCGTTGTCCAACCCCCGGTACAGGGTGGCGTGAAAGGCGCGGTCGGTGGCCGCGAGCCCGACTCCTTCGGCGGCCTCCCGCTCCATCTGCCGTACCAGCGAGTCCAGTTCGGCGAGATCCCGCTCGGGCAGCCGCCCCGCGAGCCGGGCGACGAGCCCCGACTCCACCGCCTCCCGCAGTTCGAGCAACTGGAGCAGGCTGTCCTCGCCGCGGTAGTGCCCGACGGCGGTACGGAACGCGAGCCCCTCGACCATCGGCGCGAGCGACATCGGGCCGACGTACGTCCCGAAGCCGTGCCGGATCTCGACGATCCCCATCGCCTGTAGCGCCTTGAGCGCCTCGCGCACCGAGTTCCGGCTCGCACCGAGAAACACCATCAGCTCGGGCTCGGTCGGCAGCGGGGCCCCGGAGGACAGCCGACGGTCGAGGATGAGCTTCTTGATCCGCTCCTGAAGGTCACGGGCTGTCATGGCCAGAGGGTATCCGGCCAAACGGGGGGAGACCTGTGTTCCGCCCATGCGAAAGGCCCCCCGCGATGCGGAGGGCCTTGCTGTCTGTGCGCCGCCAGGGACTCGAACCCCGGACCCGCTGATTAAGAGTCAGCTGCTCTAACCAACTGAGCTAGCGGCGCGCGTGTTGACCTGCACAACTCTACCGGATGCGTAGGGGTGCTCCCGACCACCCCCGGACAGGCCCGGGCGGGGGCCCTGTACATCATTCGGACCGTCAACATGCGAGTCCGGAAGACAGTTGAGAAACTGGCGGATGTGCACGAGCGCGGATATTTCCACCTGGAGTGTGAGGGGCATCGCATGGAGACTCCGGTATTCGAGGAATTCGATCCCGCGAGCGATTGCGACTGCCCCGGATGCGTTCAGCGGCGGCGCGTCCTGGCGCATTCCCCGACCGGCCCGACCGGCGCCGGGCCCGCCGCCCAGCGGGCCCTCTTCGTGGCGGCCGCCGCGTCCGCCGCCCTCGCCGCCGGGCACGCCGTACCGGCCGCAGCCGCTCCCCACGCCCCGGCCCGACCCGGCGTTCCCGCAGCTGACACGGGTGACGAGCCCGCCACCCCGCAGGGGAGCAAGGCCCCGCTGCACGGCCCGAGCGGGAAACCGGCGAAGCCGGCCGGTGCGGTCAAGGCGCCCACGGCCACCCGCGCGGAGATCATCAACCGGGCCAAGACATGGATCGCGGCGCAGGTGCCGTACAGCATGAACGCGTACTGGTCGGACGGTTACCGGCAGGACTGCTCGGGGTTCGTCTCGATGGCCTGGGGGCTGCCGGGGAACGAATGGACCGGAAGTCTCGACCAGTACGGGGTGCGTATTTCCAAGGACGAACTGGAGCCCGGCGACATTCTCCTGTTCCACAATCTCGCGAACCCCGAGAAAGGCTCGCACGTCGTCATTTTCGGCGGCTGGACCGACTACACGCACACCTACTACATCGCCCTGGAGGAGACCCCCTCGCACGCCCGCCGCCAGTCCACCCCGTACGCGTACTGGAGCCACTCGGACAGCTATGTGCCCTACCGCTACAAGGGCGTGACGGGCGGTACGGAAGGGGTGACCCCGGTGGTTCCGGTGACCCCGGTGGACGCGGGCAAGGCGAACACGCCGTACCCGGGAGCGTCGTCTTTCGGCCCCGGCGCCAACAACAAGTACGTCACCCAGCTCGGCACGATGCTCGTCGCCCGGGGCGCCGGCTCGTACTACACCTCGGGTCCGGGGCCGCGCTGGTCGGACGCGGACCGGCGGGCCACCCAGGCGTTCCAGCGGGCCCAGGGCTGGACCGGCGCGGACGCCGACGGCCTGCCCGGCCCGCAGACCTGGCAACTGCTCGTCACCGGCAAGGGCAAGAACGTCGGCGGCACGGCGGCCGTGGGAGCGGCGGGCCCGCCCGCCCCCGCCTCGCACGGCGTCCCCGGCTATCCGGGCCGGGCCATGTTCCGCCCCGGCGCGACCAACAAGTACGTCACCCAGCTCGGAAAGCAGCTGGTGAAGAAGGGATTCGGCAAGTACTACACGACCGGCCCGGGACCGCGCTGGGGCGAGCCGGACCGGCGCAACGTCGAGGCCTTCCAGCGCGCCCAGGGCTGGCGGGGCGGCGCGGCGGACGGCTACCCGGGCCCGGAGACCTGGCGCCGCCTCTTCTCGTGAGCACGCTCATCACCTCGTATCCACGCTCATCACCCCACTCATCCCCACCCGTTGTGACGCATCTGGCGCGGAGGCTGGAGGCACCTATGAGTACGACGACCACTTCACAGACGCCCGAGAACGAGGGGCCGCCCGAGGGACAGACCCGTCCCGCGCGGCTCATCCAGAACGAGGCGACCACCGAGATCCCCGTCCACCTGCTGTTCCGCGACGACCCCGACCCGGTCTCGGTGCCGCTCAGACCCGCCGTCGTCGCGCGTCGGCAGGGCACCGGCGAGCAGCCCCGCTTCCGCCGCCCGGTCCCGGCCAAGCCGCGCCCGGCACCGGAGGTCGACCCCGACCTGGCGGAGCGCCCCGCGCGGGTCCTGCCGGGGGCGGCGGGCGTGCTCGCCGGTTCCTGCGGCCTGGCCGGCTGCCTCGCCGCCTCGTGGTGGGCGGGCGTCCTGCCCCCGCTCGCCACGGAGGCGCTACGGCTGCCGTTCTACGCCGGTGCCGGACTCGGTCCCGCGCAGTGGGCCGCGTACGCCGGGGCCGGCGCGCTCGGGCTGTTCGGGTTCGGGGGTCTGGCCCGGGGCCGTACCGGACGGGCCTGGGTGCTCGGCCTGTTCGGCCGCTACCGGGGGACGGTCCGGCGCACCGGGCTGATGTGGGTCAACCCGTTGCTGCTGCGCCGCCGCGTCGACGTACGGCTGCGGCACTGGCGCAGCGAGCCGATGCCGGGGGCCGACGCGAACGGGGTCGCGCTGCGGGTCGTGACGCTCGTGGTGTGGCGGGTGCGGGACACCGCGAGGGCCACGCTCGGGGTCGAGGACCACGAGACGTATCTGCGCGAGTGCGTGGAGGCGGCGCTGGCCCGGGTGCCGGTGGAGCCGCCGGGCGGGGGCGGGAAGGGCGCGGCCGATCTGGCCGTCGACGCGCTGACCCGGCTGGTCGCGGCGGACTCGGCGCCGGTCGGCATCGAGGTGTTCTCGGTGCGGCCGGTCCGCGTGGAGTACGCCCCGGAGGTCGCCGCGGCGATGACCCGCCGCCGTATCGCCACGCTGGACGCGCAGCAGCGGGCGACGATGCTCACGTCGGTGGTCGACTCCGTGGAGGACACGGTGACGCGGCTGACCATGCGGGGGCTTGTGGAGCTGGACGACTACGAACGCAAGGTGCTGGTGAAGGACTTGACGGTCGCGTTCTGCTCGGGACGGGGAGAAGCGGCGCCGTGACGGAGCCGGAGACGGACACGGCTTTTGGTATGGACACAGTCAAGTAGGGGCAATAATCTGGGACTTGGTCTAGACCTGCACGGCTCACGGAACTCCCCACACGTTCTCCAGGAGCGGCAGCATGCGCAAAAAGACCAAGTGGTACGCGGGCGTGCTCGGGCTCACCACGGCCGGGGCCATCGTGCTCTCGTCCGGGGCCGCGAGCAGCCACGGCTACACCGACCTCCCCATCAGCAGGCAGAAGCTCTGTGCCAACGGCACGGTGACGAACTGCGGTGACATCCAGTACGAGCCGCAGAGCGTCGAGGGCCTCAAGGGCTTCCCGGCGGCCGGCCCCGCCGACGGCCAGATCTGCAACGGCGGGCTCAGCCGCTTCAGCCAGCTCAGCGCACCGAAGACCCCGTCCGGCGCCGCGTGGCCGACGACAAAGGTGACGGGTGGTCAGTCGTACACGTTCCGCTGGCAGTTCACGGCCATGCACGCGACGACGGACTTCAAGTACTACGCCACGAAGCAGGGCTGGAACCAGAACCACGCCCTGTCCCGCTCGGACCTCAACACCACCCCGTTCCTCACCGTCCCCTACAACAACCAGCGCCCCCCGTCCACCATCTCCCACAGCGGCACGCTCCCGTCCGGTCTCTCCGGTCACCACGTGATCGTCGCGGTGTGGACGGTCGCGGACACGACCAACGCGTTCTACGCCTGCTCGGACGTCACGTTCTGACGCTGAGGTTCTGAGCATTGCTTGAGGCAGTCCGGCATCCCCCGGGGGTAGGTTCCCTCCACCAAGTGGTACTTGACCTCGGGGGACACCATGGAAGCGCTGTTCTACATCGCGCCGCTGCTCATCATCGCCATCGTGGCGCTCGGCGCGACCGGCGTGATCCGCCGCTCGCGCCAGGTCGGCAGCGCCTGGAGCAGCGGGCTCACGGCCGAGGCCCGCTGCCTGCGGACGTACACGACGACCAGCGGCGGCGCCGGGGACACCATGGTGTCGACGACGCTGCACCACGTCTACGAGTTCACGACGCGCGAGGGCCGTACGGTCAGGTTCGAGGAGGGGAACGGGCCGGGGACGACCCTGGAGGGCGACATCGTCACCGTGTACTACGCGGCCGACCACCCCGAGCGGGCCACCGCCCACGCCCCGTCCCGGGGAAGGCTCGCGGTGGGCACGGGCTGCGCGTTGGTGTTCTTCGGTGTGATCGTCGTCTTCTGTGTCGTCTTCATGCTCGTGTCCCACGAGATCTTCGACTTCATGGGTTCGTAGTCTCCATATCTGACGGTACGTCAACTACCCTGCGCCCCCATGGAGTCCAGGAGGCATACCGTCGCGGAACTCGTGCAGGCACGGTGGGACGACCACCGCCCGGGCCTGTGGTGCGGGCAACAGGTGCTCACCCATCACGAGTTGGCGGCCGGCGCCGCGGCCAGGGCGGCACTCCTCAGGGACCTGCTGCCGACCGGCGCCGCACCCCATGTGGGCGTGCTGCTCGACAACACCCCTGAATATCCCCTGTGGTTGAGCGCGGCGGCCCTCGCGGGCGCGGCCGTCGCCGGTATCAACCCCACCCGCCGCGGCCCCGAACTGGCCCGCGACATCCTGCACACCGAGTGCCGCGTCCTCATCACCGAGCACACCCACCTCCCCCTCCTCGACGACCTCCAACTCCCCGGCGTGCGGATCCTGGTGACGGACACTCAGGCCTACGGCGACCTGCTCGCCCCGTACGCGGACGCGCGCCCCTCCGCCTTCTCCCACGCCACCCCCGACGACCGCATCCTGCTCTACTTCACCTCCGGTTCCACCGGCGCCCCGAAGGCCGCGATCTGCACCCAGGGCCGACTGGCCGCCGCCGGACGCTCGTTGGCCGACAGCTTCGGGGTCCGTCCGTCCGACGTGCACTACATCTGCATGCCGATGTTCCACGGCAACGCGGTGATCGCCGACTGGGCACCGGCGTTGGCGGCCGGGGCGGGGGTGGCGCTGCGGCGACGGTTCTCGGCGTCACGGTTCCTGGACGACGTACGGACGTACGGGGCCACGTACTTCACCTATGTCGGCCGTGCCGTGCAGTACGTCCTGGCCACCGAGGAGCGTGCCGACGACCGGGACAACCCACTGCGCGTGGGCTTCGGCACGGAGGCGGGGGCGGTGGACGCGGCGGCGTTCGAGCGGCGGTTCGGGGTGCGGC
>NZ_JBLTJC010000232.1:0-16697 GCF_048158785.1 Streptomyces colwelliae
GTTCGGGTAAAGCATGTCCAATTCGCTCGCACCCGGGCCGGCTAATGGCGACCGAAGGCGACAGCCGAAATCATCGCTGTCGGCAGTGAATCTCCAGGCACAGCCCCCTCCCGTCAAAGGGATCGGCGAGCACCTGCTCCTCCGCCGCCCCGAACCCGACCACGAAATGCCCCGGCAACGCGACCCCGTACACCGGCGCCCCCGCCCGCCGGGCGACCTCCATCCACACCACGGACAGCAGGATCGGCAACCCGCGCCGCCGCCGCAGCACTTCGTGCAGCAACGAGGACTCCAACCGCTGATAGTCACCGGGCGTACCGCGGAACTCGAACCGCACGCCCAGGAGTTGACGCAGCGCGTCGGCCCAGGCGAGCGGCGTGCCCGGCCGGAAGGGCAACTGCCCGGCCAGCCGGTCCAGTTCGATCTGCGCCGAGTCGATGCCCGCGTCGTCCAGCGCCCCGTCCGCCGCCGCTCCCACGAGCAGACACAGCGTCGCGAGATCGGGCCGCTCGGCCCGGGCCTCCTCGGCGAACAACCGACGTACCTCGGCGGCCCGTTCAGGCGGCGGAGGACAGGGGCCGGGCATGGCGAACTCGAACCCGCTCACGACGAACCGTCGCGGTAGTGGTGGTAGGCGTGATGCGCCGAGAACCCCATGCCCGCGTACAGCGACCGCGCCCCCGCGTTGTCCGCCTCGACCTGCAACCACGCGGCCGACGCCCCCTCGTCCAGCGCCCGCGAGGCCAACGCGGCCATGACGAGCGAGCCCAGCCCCCGCCGCCGTAGCGCGGGATCGACCTCGACCGCGCCGAAACCGGCCCACCGCCCGTCGACGACGCACCGCCCGATAGCGGCGGGAGCCGAATCTGCGTTCTCTCCGGGCACGGTCGCGAACCACACCGAGGGGCCGCTCCCCAGTACCTTCAGGGCCACGTCGCTCACCCCCTTGCGCTGATAGCGGGCCAGCCATGCCTCGTCGGCCGTCCTGGACAGCACGACCCCGGACGCGTCGGCGCGGTCGGCGACAGGGGCCAGGGCCCCGACCCACAGCTCGGCCGTGACCTCGCGGGTCCAGCCGCGCCGTTCGAGCTCGGCGCAGAGCAACTCCTGCGTGCCCTCGCCGCCGGTCGCGGTCTGGACGTACGCGGGCAGGCCCCGGTCGCCGTACCACCGTCGTACGGCGGTCAGGGCCTCGTCGAGGGGCAGGGCGGGATCGCCGAGCGGCAGCACGGAGTTGGCGCGCCGGGTGTATCCGGCGGCGGCGCGCAGCTCCCACTCGCCGAGCCGCTCGCTCTCCACCGGCCGCCAGGCGCGCGCGGAGACCTGGGCCAATTCCCGGTAGGTGGCGGACGGTCCCCGACGGCGGGCCGGAGCGGCCGGGACGATCTTGCCCGCCACCAGCGAGGATTCCGGAATACGGACGGACTCGCCACCCTTCCGTGTGATCGTCAGCACACCGCTGTCCCATGATGTGAGAACACCCACCGTGTCGGTGAACTTCTCCGTCGTGTCTTCAGTACCTGTCAAGCGTCTGACGGACACTCGTTTGCCCACGTCAGCAGCGGTGATCCGGACCTCAAGACGTCCAGCCGCAGAGATTTCCACAGGTCAGTTCACCCCTCCTGTATGGATCACGCCCCGGAACGGAGATACTAGGTGCGGGCATGGACGACGCCGCGCTCCAGCGCGCCTGGCGGCGGAGCCTACGGAGGCCCGCCAGCGCCCTATCGAGGAGGAACGACAGCGTGACCTACGTCATCGCGCAGCCTTGTGTCGACGTCAAGGACAAGGCGTGCATCGAGGAGTGCCCGGTCGACTGCATTTACGAGGGCTCCCGGTCCTTGTACATCCACCCGGACGAATGCGTCGACTGCGGAGCCTGTGAGCCGGTGTGCCCGGTCGAGGCGATCTTCTACGAGGACGACACTCCCGAGGAGTGGAAGGACTACTACAAGGCCAACGTCGAGTTCTTCGACGAGCTCGGCTCCCCCGGCGGCGCCAGCAAGCTGGGCCTGATCGAGCGCGACCACCCCTTCGTCGCCGCGCTGCCGCCGCAGAACCAGTAAGAGCGGCCCGCACAGACGCGCCGCCTCGGTCCCGTACGGCCTGATCACGCCCGGTCAGCGCCCTACGGGGCCGAGGCGTTTGCCGTACGGCGGTCCGACGACGGCCGTACGGGGCGCACGTACCAGAAAGTGAGCCAGTCATCGTGTCCGCAGTCACCGACCGCCTGCCCACCTTCCCCTGGGACAAGCTGGAGCCGTACAAGAAGACGGCCGCAGCGCACCCGGACGGCATCGTCGACCTGTCCGTCGGCACCCCGGTCGACCCGGTTCCCGACCTGATCCAGAAAGCGCTGATCGCCGCGGCCGACTCGCCCGGCTATCCGACGGTCTGGGGCACACCGGCACTGCGCGACGCGATCACGGGCTGGGTGGAGCACCGCCTCGGCGCCCGTGACGTGACCCACCGCCACGTCCTGCCGATCGTCGGCTCCAAGGAACTCGTCGCCTGGCTCCCGACCCAGCTGGGCCTGGGCCCCGGCGACCGCGTCGCCTACCCGCGCCTCGCGTACCCGACGTACGAGGTCGGCGCCCGCCTGGCCCGCGCCGAGTACGAGACCTACGACGACCCGACTACCCTCGACCCCGAGGGCCTGAAGCTCCTCTGGCTCAACTCCCCGTCGAATCCCACCGGCAAGGTCCTGTCGAAGGACGAACTGACCCGGATCGTCGCCTGGGCCCGCGAGCACGGCATCCTGATCTTCTCCGACGAGTGCTACCTCGAACTGGGCTGGGAGGCCGACCCGGTCTCGGTCCTCCACCCGGACGTCAACGGCGGTTCCTACGACGGGATCGTCGCCGTCCACTCGCTCTCCAAGCGGTCGAACCTCGCCGGTTACCGCGCGGCCTTCCTCGCCGGCGACCCGGCGGTCCTCGCCCCGCTCCTGGAGATCCGCAAGCACGGCGGCATGATGACCTCGTCCCCGACCCAGGCGGCGGTGATCGCGGCCCTCGGCGACGACACCCACGTCCAGGTCCAGCGCGAGCGCTATCTGGCCCGCCGCACGGCCCTTCGCGAGGCTCTCGTCGCCCACGGCTTCCGCATCGAACACAGCGAGGCCAGCCTGTATTTGTGGGCAACGAGGGACGAGTCCTGCTGGAAGACGGTCGCCCACCTGGCCGACCTCGGCATTCTGGTGGCGCCGGGCGACTTCTACGGCGAGGCGGGCGAAAACTTCGTACGCGTGGCCCTGACGGCAACGGATGAGCGAGTACAGGCAGCTGTGAACAGGCTCATCACAGACCAGGGTGTAGTCGCGGTCTGAAGCCGCCGGCCTTGAGCAGTGATCTGGCGATGTAGTCGGTGAGGTCGCGGAGGCCTAGTGCGCTGCCGCGGAGGTGTTCGGGTCGTTCGTCGATCGCCTCGGTGGGCGCGTTGCTGGAGCCGGGCCGGCCGAAGTGGGTGAGCATGTCGGCGGCGCGCTTCTTCCATGGTCGGCCCAGCGTGACGACCTCGGTCAGGGCCTTCGGGACGCCGGTGTTGACGGAGTCGATCAGCGAGGTCGTCAGCGGTGGAGCGGGGCGCCAGTGCGGCTGCGGCTGCGGTGACCGTGGATGGCCTGTCGGACGCGTCGTTGGCAGCGGTCGAGTGCGTCACCGGCCAGGCGGACGACGTGGAAGGGGTTCATGACCGCGGCCGCGGTCGGGATCTCCATCTCTTCGGCTGCGGCGGTCTTGAAGCCGGTGGACCCGTCCATGGCGACGACCTCGACGATGTCGCGCCGGGCCGGGTCGCGGTTGGCCGGGCAGGTCTTGAAGACCTGCTTGGAGCGGCCTTCAACCATGTCCAGCGGGCGTGCTGGGCTGGTTCCGGCGCGCACGGCGGTGCGGTCGATGATGACGGTGACGTACTTGTCGCCGCGGTGGGTGTGGCGCCACACGTGCTCGTCGGCGTCGATGGCGGTGTCGCCGTCGAAGCGCTTCTCGTTGTTGATCAGGACGCGCTCGCCTTCGGCCAGCGCGGCGCCGTCGGCGGTGTTCCACGGGTCGCCGAGCCCCTCGGCGACCCGGGCCACGGTGAGGTGGTGGCACACGATCGCCTCAAGTGCCCACCGCGGTCCGCGACGCGACAGCTTCGCTCGCGGCTCCGCGGCCTCGTGGTGCCTTGGCAGCCGCAGCCGCAGCCGCAGCCGCAGCCGCAGCCGCAGCGGCGGCACCGGCCCTCGCTGCCGTCGTCGGCATCCACGACCCGGCAGGCCGGCACGGCACGGTCGGGTTCGGGGCGTTGGCCGGTCACGATCGGACCGAGCTCGTCGAGGCGAGCGGAAAGTGTTCAGGTCGGGGCTGGAGAAGCCCCACGGGTGTGTCAATGGTCGTGAGTGACGAGGCGCTGGCCGTTGCGGGTGGCGGCGTCCCTGGCCCAGCTGCTGGTGGAGATGAGGCCGAGCGCGAGCACGGCGACTCCGCAGCCCCCGATGACGACCCAGGCGGCGTGGCTCGAGTGGACGAACCCGGCGCTGGAGCTGGCGACGATCGAGCCGGTCACCGCGACGCCGATCGCGCTGCCGAACTGTCGAGCGCTGGCCGCTAGCGCTCCCGCGACGCCGACCTGATCGAGCGGCATTCCGGAGACGGCGGTGTGGCTGACCGGCGGGCTGACCATGCCCGCGCCGAGGCCGAAGACGGCGTAGGCGACCAGCAGGTGGACGCTGTGGGTGTGCGTGCTCAGGGCAACGAGGGGGAAGGCGCCGGTGGCCAGGAGCGCGCCGCCCAGCGCGAGGGCGAGGCGGTCTCTTCGGGCGGCGACGAGCCGTCCGGAGAGATTGGCGGCGACGGCTTGACCCAGGGCCATCGGGATGATCATCACGCCGGCGTGCAGCGGGCTGTAGCCGCGGATGTCCTGGAGATAGAGGGTGTTGAGGAACAGGAACCCGCCCAGACCGGCCGTCATCATCAGCGAGATCAGGTTCGCGCCGGAGAACGGAGGGCTGCGGAAGTACCGCAGGTCGATCAGCGGCTCGGATCGCCGCGGCTCGACGACGAGGATCCCGGTCAGGGCCACGACGGCGAGCACGATCAGCCCGACGATCCAGGGGTCCGTCCACCCGTGGCGGGGGCCCTCGATCGTCGCGGCGATGATCGAGGCGAACAAGACGATGATCAGAGCCTGGCCGAACGGGTCGAACCGGCGGGCCCGGGTGGCCTTGGACTCAGGGACGAACTTCCGCGTCAGCGCGAAGGCGGCGATCCCGATCGGGACACTGATCCAGAACACCGACCGCCAGCCGATGCCGCTGACCAGCAGGCCACCCAGCACAGGCCCCGCCGCCATGGTGATCCCGATCACCGACCCCCACACACCGATCGCGCGTGCCCTCTCCCCGCGGTCGGTGAACACGCCGACGATGATCGACATCGCGACCGGGTTGAGCATCGAGCCGCCCACCGCCTGCACGCCGACGAAGGCGATCAGCCACCCCACGCCGGGCGCCAGGCCACACAGCAAGGAGCCGAGAGAGAACAGCGTGAGCCCGAGCTGGAAGATCCGTTTGCGGCCGAATCGGTCGGCCATCGAGCCGGACAGCATCAGCAGGCAGGCCATGACCAGGGAGTAGGTGGAAACGGTCCACTCCAGGCTGCTGAGCGAGGCGTGCAGGTCCCTGCTGATCGAGGGAAGCGCGACGTTGACGATGGTGAGGTTGATGCCGGTCACGCCCACGCTGAGACAGCAGATCGCCAGCACCAGCCAGCGGCGGACGGGACGCGATGGGCCGGTCGACGGGCCGGTCGCCGCTGTCGGGCCGGGCGGGTTGGTGGGGGCGCTGGATGTGCTCATGGCGGATCCTTGAACGGAGGCGATAGACTCCGGATCGAAACGGAGTGGGTGTTCGGATAATACGAACACCCTGTCCACTTACGCAAGGACGCTCGAATGCCTGACCAACCGCCTGCTCCCTCGAAGAGGGCTGACGCGGTCCGCAACCGCCAGCGGATCATGGACGCCGCCCGCGCCGCCTTCGCCGCGACCGGGCCGGAGACGTCGATGGCCGAAGTCGCCCGGAGGTCGGGGGTCAGCCCCGCGACCCTGTACCGCAACTTCGAGAGCCGCAACGAACTCCTCGAAGCGCTCCTCGTCGATGAGGTCGACGAGGTCTGCGCCGCTGCTGCGACAGCCGAGGGCGACGGCCCGGCAGAGCGCCTTACGACCTGGCTCCGCCGCTTCTTTCAATACGTCACCACCAAGCGGCCGGTCGTGATCGCGCTGGTCGAGCACACCGACACCGACAATCCCGTCTTCGACACCCGAGGCCGGATGCTCACCGCCGGTCAGCCGCTGCTCACCGCCGCCCACGACGCACACGAGATCGAACCCGGACTCGACCTGGGCCAGATCCTCGACATGGTCGTCGCCATCGCGAAGATCCCCGGCACCCCGGAATACCGACAGCCGATCCTCGACGCGGCACTCGCCGGCCTGCACAGACGCGACGCCTCCTGACGCCCTCGTCGAGCGGTGCACGGTGCCGGATCCCGCTCATCCGGGCTCGCTGCCCCCCACCGACCGTAAGCCGACGAACAACGCGGAAAAGGGGTCCAGGGAAATTCCCTGGACCCCTTCAATGCAGGCGCACTGAAACGCGGCCGAACTAGCCGAGCGGAAGCCCCTTCAACGGCAGCTCCTGAGCCGTGGGCAACCCACCCTTGGTCACCGCGTCCGTCGGCAACCCGCCACCCGCGGTCGCGGTCTTGGCCGTGTCACCGAGCAGGCCTCCGGCCTGTCCAGCCGTGTCACCGGCGACATGCTGCGCAGCCGGCGCCACCGTCTTGGCAACCTTCCCGCCGGTCTTCCCGGCGGCCGGCACCGCCTTCTCCAGCGTCTGGCCACCGGACTTGCCGGCGACCCCCGTGACGTTCTGGCTCGCGCCGTCGACCGTGTTGCCGACGCTCGCCCCGTCCAGGGCGGTCAGCGCGCCCAGGTTCGGGGTGGCCGGCAGGGAGGGGGCCGCACTGGCGGAGCCGGCCGCACCGACCCCGGCTGCCGCTCCCGCTGCGACGAGCAGCGCGGCACGGGCGATCCGGCGGGTCAGGGGGAGGGACATGATGCTCCTTGTGTTGATCTCCGGGCTCGGACGCAGTGACTACCGCTCGAAACGCGCGAAGGTTGCGGAGCGCCAACGTAAAGAGTTGGCAATGCGTCGCATTATCAGCTACGGATAAAAACGGACAAAGAGCGCCCGGTCCGAAAGTCTGCCGAATGCGCACAGCCCTTTGTTCTCAAGGGTTTCGGCGCATGCGAGGGTGACGGCCCGAAGACCTGCGCACCCTCGGCCCCACATCGACCACGCATAACCCCTACGGGTGAGGCACCGTACGACTGCCCGACCACGACTGCCTGACTACGACTGCCCGGCTACTTCTCCGCGCCCTGCCGCTCGGTCACTATGCGCACTCCGCCGGAGGCCGTCGTGGCGGACGAGCGCCACGGGTCGTCCGCGCTGCCGGCGGCCCACTCACGGCCGGCATACGACACGCGCTCGATGTGCAGCACCGAGGAGTTGGCCACCGCCCAGTGCGCGAGCTGCCATCCGGTCCTCGTACTACCGGGCCGCACCAGCAGGGTCACGGTGCTGCCGCCGGTCGCACTCGCGCTGGGAGAGGGCGTCGGCGTGGACTTGGCCTTCGCCTTGGACTTGTCCTTCGACGCCGAGCCGCCCCCGGTCACCTCCGCGCCGGTCACCTCCGCGCCGGTCTCCTTCAGCACCGTGCGCCCGAAGTCCCGTACCAGCGCGGCCCTTACGGCGTCCGGTCCGGTGTCCGCCCGGGTCGTGTCCGGGAGGCCCTGGCAGGTCAGCGTGGCGGCCGCCTGCCCGGTGAGGGCGGCGGAGAGCAGTGTGGCCTCGGGCTCGTGCTTGGCGTACGCCTCCGGGTAACCGCTGCGCTGCACGCGCTGCGCGGCGACCGTGAGGGCGAGCTTCTGGTAGTCGTCCACCTTGGACAGGTGCTCGTAGAAGACGCCCGCCGCGTACGTCGGGTCCAGGATCTCCTTCTTGGTGCCCCAGCCCTGCGAGGGCCGCTGCTGGAACAGGCCGAGCGAATCCAGGTCGCCGTGCTGGATGTTGACGAGCTGCGACTCCTGGAGGGCGGTCGCGAGCGCGATCGTCACGGCCCGCTCCGGCATCCCGCGCCCGGTTCCGACGGCGGCGATCGTCGCCGCGTTCATCGTCTGCTCCTGCGAGAACTCGTACTGCTGGCCGTCGTCCTTGCCGGAGACCACCTTGCAACCGGGCCCGCCCCGGCCGCCGGTGACGTACTGGACGACCAGATAGCCCGCGACCGCGAGCAGCACCACGAACGCCGAGGAGAACCGGAAGAGGCGGCCGCGTCGACGCTTCTTGGGGGTGGGGGACTGCACCATCCCCACAAGGTAGCGGAGGCTCCTGTTACCGCTGCGCCGGGTGTGGACAAACGGTGGAGAGGCCCTTCGCGTTAGGGTCGACGCCATGGCCGACACCGCACTTGACCTCACGCTTGACGCCGCACGGCTCACCGCGCAGCTCGTCGACTTCCCCTCGGAGAGCGGCGGCGAGAAGCCCCTCGCGGACGCGATCGAGACCGCGCTGCGCACCCTGCCGCACCTCACGGTCGACCGGTACGGCAACAACGTCGTCGCGCGGACCGGCCTCGGGCGCCCCGAACGCGTCGTCCTGGCCGGCCACATCGACACGGTCCCGATCGCCGACAACGTCCCCTCGCGCCTCGACGAGAACGGCGTCCTGTGGGGCTGCGGCACTTGCGACATGAAGTCCGGCGTCGCGGTCCAACTCCGCATCGCCGCAACGGTTCCGGCCCCCAATCGCGACCTCACCTTCGTCTTCTACGACAACGAAGAGGTCGCCGCCCACCTCAACGGCCTCAAGCACGTCTCCGAAGCCCATCCCGACTGGCTGGAGGGCGACTTCGCGGTCCTCCTGGAGCCGACGGACGGTCAGGTCGAGGGCGGTTGCCAGGGCACGCTCAGGGTGTTCCTGAAGTTCAAGGGTGAACGAGCGCACTCCGCGCGCGCGTGGATGGGCTCCAACGCGATCCACGCGGCCTCGCGGGCGCTGGCCAAGCTCGCCGCGTACGAGCCCCGCACGCCCGTCGTGGACGGCCTCCAGTTCCACGAGGGCCTCAACGCGGTACGCGTCGAAGGGGGAGTGGCCACCAACGTCATCCCCGACGCGTGCACCCTGGTCGTCAACTTCCGCTACGCGCCCGACCGTAGCGAGGACGAGGCCGAGGCCTTCGTACGCGACTACTTCGCCGACTGCGGGGTCGACGAGTTCGTCGTCGACGACCACACCGGAGGGGCCCGCCCCGGCCTGACCCACCCGGCCGCCGCGGCCTTCATGGCGGCCGTCGGCGGCGAGGCCCGCCCCAAGTTCGGCTGGACCGACGTGGCCCGCTTCAGCGCGCTCGGCGTCCCTGCGGTGAACTACGGCCCCGGCGCCCAACTCCTCGCCCACAAGGTCGACGAGAGGGTCGAGGCGGCCCTGATCCCCGAGGCGGAGCGGCGGCTGCGGGACTGGCTCACCGCCTGACATCCGTATGTCCCCCCTCCGTAACCCGCGTAGACCTACGCTGAAGTACGAAACACCTGCAAGTGGAGGGAGCGCACATGGCTACAGGCAACCCCGAGGGCAAGCAGCAGCCACCGGAGGAGCAGCGCCTGGGACCGGTCCTCCGGCGGCGCGGCCAGGTGACCGCGAGCACGACCGACCAGCGCCTCCTGGACGCGGGCGGCCCCTCGGACTGGGTCCACACCGACCCGTGGCGCGTCCTGCGGATCCAGTCGGAGTTCATCGAGGGCTTCGGCACCCTGGCCGAACTGCCGCCCGCGATCAGCGTGTTCGGCTCGGCCCGCACCAAGCCGGACTCACCGGAGTACGAGGCGGGCGTACGGCTCGGACGCGCCCTCGTGGAGGCCGGGTGGGCCGTGATCACCGGCGGCGGTCCCGGAGCCATGGAGGCGGCCAACAAGGGCGCCCTGGAGGCCAAGGGCATCTCCGTCGGCCTCGGCATCGAGCTGCCCTTCGAGCAAGGGCTCAACGCGTACGTCGACATCGGGCTGAACTTCCGCTACTTCTTCGTCCGCAAGATGATGTTCGTCAAGTACGCCCAGGGCTTCGTGGTCCTCCCCGGCGGCCTCGGCACCCTCGACGAACTCTTCGAGGCCCTCACCCTCGTACAGACCCAGAAGGTCACCCGCTTCCCGATCGTCCTCTTCGGAAGCGAGTACTGGGGCGGCCTGGTCGACTGGCTGAAGAACACGCTGATCGCCCAGGGCAAGGCGTCGGAGAAGGACCTGCTGCTGTTCCATGTGACGGACGACGTGGACGAGGCGGTAGCGCTGGTGTCGAAGGAAGCCGGCCGCTAGCTCTGGTTCTGAACTCGGGCCGGCTTCACTCAGCCCGTCCGGCGTTTGAGGACGAGGCCGTCCAGGCCGAAGCGGGGGTCTGGGGGCGCAGAGCCCCCAGGGATGGGACGGGTAGGGGCGGCGGGGGCGCTGCATCCATCAGCGGCTCCGCCGCGGGCCTACGCCAGCCCCCGCCTCCCCACAGCCGGAGGCCGATGCCCCGCGATCGAAGCAACCATGTCCAACACCTGCCGCGTCTCCGCGACCTCGTGCACCCGGTACACCTGCGCACCGAGCCACGCCGACACGGCCGTGGTCGCAAGCGTCCCGACAACCCGCTCCTTGACCGGCTTGTCGAGCGTCTCGCCCACAAAGTCCTTGTTGGACAGCGACACCAGTACGGGCCACCCCGTCTCGACCATCTCCCCGAGCCGCCGCGTCGCCTCCAGACTGTGCCGCGTGTTCTTCCCGAAGTCATGCCCGGGATCGATCAACACCGACTCCCTGGGCACACCCAGCTCTACGGCCCGTTCGGCGAGGCCAAGGGTCACGCGCAGGATGTCGGCCATGACGTCGTCGTACGCCACCCGGTGCGGCCGTGTGCGCGGCTGTGCGCCACCCGCGTGCGTGCACACCAGCCCCACGCCGTACCGCGCGGCGACCTCCGCGAGCCGGGGATCGACGCCGCCCCACGCGTCGTTCAGGAGATCAGCGCCGACCTCGCAGACCGCCTCGCCGACCTCGTACCGCCAGGTGTCGACGCTGATGATCACGTCCGGGAAGCGCCGCCGCACCTCGGCCACGAAGCCGACCGTGCGCCGCGCTTCTTCCTCGGCGGTCACTTCCTCGCCGGGCCCGGCCTTGACCCCGCCGATGTCGATGATCGCGGCGCCCTCGGCCACCGCCTGCTCCACGCGCGCGAGGGCGGGCTCGTCGCGGAACGTGGCCCCCTGGTCGTAGAAGGAGTCCGGGGTCCGGTTCACGATCGCCATGATCACCGGCTCGTGCGTGTCGAATTCACGCCTGCCCAGCCTGAGCATCCCCTGTGACCTCTCCTAGTGCGTACCGGTCTTCAGCCGCCTGTGACCCTAACTGTCAGCGTCGCATGGCACGATCGGACCCTGACACATTCGGCTTCGGCACGTCCGACATCGACGCCCGTGGAGACCTCAGAGATGTTCATGTTCCTGTTCCTGGTCGTCGGGCTCGCCGTCGTGGTCGGCGCCGTGACCCTCTCGGTGATCGGCGGCGGCGACAGCGCCCCGCTGCCCGACGTCGCGCCCGAGCGCCTCGACGACCCGCTGCCCCAGGATCGGCCGGTGAACCACGCCGACATCGAGACCCTCCGCTTCCCGCTCGCCGCGCGGGGCTACCGCATGGACGAGGTGGACGACGTACTGAGCCGCCTCGCCGCCGAACTCGCCGAGCGCGACGCCCGGATCGCCGACCTGGAGTCCGCGCTCGCGGGCGCGCAGGCCACCGCACACGTCTCCATGCGGAAGCCGATCGAAGGCGACCAGCAGTGAGCGAGGGTGCGGCCGTCGCCGGCCCGGACGGCGCCCTGCGTTGCCCCTGGGCGCTGTCCACGGAGGACTACGTCTCGTACCACGACGAGGAGTGGGGCCGCCCGGTCCACGGCGACGACGCCCTCTACGAGCGGCTTAGCCTGGAGGCCTTCCAGTCCGGCCTCTCCTGGATCACGATCCTGCGTCGCCGCGAGGGCTTCCGGGCCGCGTTCGACGGCTTCCAGATCTCCAAGGTCGCCGCCTTCACGGACACCGACCGCGAACGCCTCCTCGCCGACGCCGGCATCATCCGCAACCGCCTCAAGATCGACGCGACGATCGCCAACGCGCGCGTGCTGGCGGGTTGGGCCCCGGGCGAGCTCGACGAGTTCATCTGGTCCCACGCCCCGACCCCGGGCCCGGCCCCGAGGACCCTCGGAGACGTCCCGGCGGTCACGGCGGAGTCGACAACCCTGTCGAAGGCGCTGAAGAAGCGGGGCCTGAAATTCGTCGGCCCGACGACGGCGTACGCGCTGATGCAGGCGTGCGGGCTGGTCAACGACCACCTGAAGACATGCGTGGCCAGGAGCGCCCCCTAAGGGGCGCGGGGCTGTATCAATGTGCGGCTCCGCCGCGTGAGCGCGACCAGCCCCCACGCACCCGCACCCGCACCCGCAGCTTCAGAACTCAGCGACCCAAGTACTTCGGCTTCTCCTTGTTGACGAAGGCCTGCACGGCGATCGCATGGTCCTCCGACGCGCCCGCCCGGGACTGAAGTTCGTCTTCTTTCTCCAGCGTCTCCTCAAGGGTGTGCGTCAGGCCGTACGCCACGGCCTCCTTCAGCGCCGCGTAGGCCACCGTCGGACCGTTCGCCAGCTGCCGGGCCACCTTCTCCGCCTCGGCGTGCAACTCGCCCACGGGGACGAGCCGGTTGGCGATCCCCAGGTCGTACGCGTCCTGCGCCGTGATCGTGCGCGGGAACAGCAGCAGGTCGGATGCGCGACCCGGGCCGACGACCCGGGGCAGCGTCCAGGAGATGCCGGAGTCCGCGGTGAGGGCGACACCCGCGAAGGACGTGTTGAAGCCGGCCGTGTCCGCCACGACCCGGTAGTCCGCGGCCAGGGCGAGCCCGAAACCGGCGCCCGCGGCGACTCCGTTGACCCCGGCGACCACGGGCTTCGTCATACCGGCGAGCGCCCGCACGATGGGGTTGTAGTGCTCTTTCACCGTGGTCATGGTGGCCCCGGTCCCGGCCTCCCGGTCGGAGGCGAGCAGCGTGATGTGCTCCTTGAGGTCCTGGCCCACGCAGAACGCCCGCTCCCCGGCCGCGGTCAGCAGCACGGCCCGTACGGCGTCGTCGTCCGCCGCGGCCTGGACCGCCTCCCTGAGGGCGACTTTGGTCGCGATGTTCAGCGCGTTCATCGCCTCGGGGCGGTTCAGCGTGATCGTCGCGAGTCCGTCGCTCACCTCGTAGAGCACGGTGTCGGCCATGGCGTATCCCCTCGGGTGTCGCGGCTCCGGCGTACCGGTCGGTACGCCGTACGTCCGTAGGACAGCATGGCGGAGATCACCGTCCACGCACCGGACCGGACGTGTGACCTGCGTCAAAGAATTCTGGTCCGGATCGGGTCGGCCGGGGTCCGCGCGGCGGCGGAGTATCGCAGTCACATCGGCGAATTGAGTGGTTTTGCTCGCGCGCGTTGCCCAAGCGATGCCGACTGATGTTGGTCATCGGGTCCTGAGATGCGGGATAATGGCTTGGAAGCAATGTGTTCGATGCCGGTGACGCGTGTCTCATTAGGGGCCGCGCGTGCCCTCCATGGGGCCGTCGGCGACGATGAGCTGGTTTCAGGAAGGGGAACGAGCATGGCGGCCATGAAGCCGCGGACGGGCGATGGCCCGCTCGAGGTGACCAAGGAGGGGCGGGGCATCGTCATGCGCGTTCCGCTCGAAGGCGGCGGGCGGCTCGTCGTCGAGCTGACCCCTGACGAGGCCGACGCGCTGGGCGACGCCCTCAAGAAGGTCGTCGGCTGACGGGGCGGAACGCGACCATACCCCTTCAGCTGCCCCGGCACCCGAGACGGTGCCGGGGCAGCTGCTTTCCCGAATTCCTGTCCCGAAGTTCTGCGGGTCCTGTCCCGAAGTCCTGTGGCCCGACCGCCGGTTGGGGCCTGTCTACCGTTTGACGGCGCACAGCAGGCCGTCGCCCACCGGGAGCAGCGACGGCACCAGGTCCGGGCTCTCGCGCACGGCGCGCAGCAGTTCGCGCAGCCGGAGGACTTCGGTGGGCTGGGGGCTCGAGTCGACGGTGCGGCCGTTGGCGAAGACGCCCTCGAAGACCACCAGGCCACCCGGGCGCAGCAGGCGCAACGATTCAGCGAGATAGTCCAGGAACTCCAGCCGGTCGCCGTCGCAGAACACGAGGTCGTAGCCGGCGTCCGCGAGCCGGGGCAGCACGTCCAGGGCGCGGCCCGGGATGAAGCGGGCCCGGTTGCTGGCGAAGCCGCAGGCGCGGAAGGCCTGGCGGGCGAACTGCTGGTGGTCCGGCTCGGGGTCGACGGTGGTCAGTACCCCGTCCGGCCGCATGCCGTACAGAAGATGCATTCCGGAGACGCCGGTCCCGGTGCCGATCTCCGCCACCGCCTTCGCGTCCACGGTGGCGGCGAGCATCCGCAGCGCGGCGCCCGTGCCGGGCGACACCGAGCGCAGCCCTGCCTCGCGGGCCCGGTCACGGGCCCAGCGCAGTGCTTCGTCCTCGGCGACATAGGCGTCGGCGAACGCCCAGCTCGTCTGCCGGTTGCCGGTAATGACCCTCTCCTGTCCCCGTGGTTGCCTGGGCGTGACTGTATCCGTTGGTGCCGGGAACCTGCTGATGGGACCGGGCGTTTAGAGGGGGAGGAATGCACTGGGGGACGCGGCCGGAGGGAAGAGCGGGGGATGAGGATGGATCAGTACGTCGGGCAGCGGCCCGAGCAGGGGCACGGAGATCGGCTCGCACCACCGCCAGGTCGGTATGAGCGTGTATCAAATTCTCGTAAAACCGCTTATCCGGAGCTAACGGGCGAGGTGGCTATGGTAGGGGCTCCACTGGACACCACCAGAGCCGACAGGGGAGGTGCGGCTGTACCTGTGGATCGGGGAGGAGTGCTACGGCGCTTTCTCGGATCGGCGGGCAGGCCGAAATCCGTGAACGACACCGCTGCTGACCACAGCCACGCCGCTGACCATGCCCAGACCGCGACCTTCTCCACCGACGCGGACGGGCAGGCGTGGACTCCGCCCACCTGGGAGGAGATCGTCAGCACCCACAGCGGCCGTGTGTACCGGCTCGCGTACCGCCTGACGGGGAACCAGCACGACGCCGAGGACCTGACGCAAGAGGTCTTCGTCCGGGTCTTCCGTTCGCTGTCGACGTACACGCCCGGCACCTTTGAGGGCTGGCTCCACCGCATCACCACCAACCTCTTCCTGGACATGGTCCGCCGCAAGCAGCGCATCCGTTTCGACGCGCTGGGGGAGGACGCGGCCGAGCGCCTGCCCAGCCGCGAGCCGTCACCCCAGCAGGTCTTCAACGACGCGCACTTCGACGCGGACGTCCAGCAGGCCCTGGACACCCTCGCCCCGGAGTTCCGGGCGGCGGTCGTCCTGTGCGACATCGAGGGTCTCTCGTACGAGGAGATCGCCGCGACCCTGGGCGTCAAGCTCGGCACGGTCCGTTCCCGGATCCACCGCGGCCGCTCCCAGCTCCGCAAGGCCCTCGCGCACCGCTCGCCGGAAGCACGGGCCGAGCGCCGTTCCTTCGTGGCGCGTGTGCCCGCGCTGGGGGGAGGGGGCGCGACCGCGTGAGTGGATCACGTCCTACGCCTGCGGAGCAGCATCTGGGAGACCGACTTTCCGCCCTGGTGGACGGGGAGCTCGGTCATGAGTCGCGCGAGCGCGTACTGGCGCACCTGGCCACCTGTACGAAGTGCAAGGCCGAGGCCGACGCGCAGCGCCGACTGAAGAACGTGTTCGCCGAAGTGGCCCCACCGCCCCCCTCCGAGAGCTTCCTGGCCCGTCTGCAGGGGCTTCCCGGGGGAGGCGGCGACATGGACGGCGAGGAGCCGCCCGGCGGGGGATTCTTCGCCACCGGGATCGGTGTCTTCGGTGTCAAAAGAGACGGCCCGCTCGACGCGTTCGAGTTCGGCTACGTCCCCGCGGGCCCGCACGTCGCCAGGGCCCTGACCCCTTCGTCCCAGTCCCACCAGTCCCAGTCTTCGTCCCGGTCCGCCCGTGAGGGCTTCCGTATCCATGACGTCAGCCGGCACGACGCCGACCGCTCCGCCTCGCGCGGGATGCGGTTCGCGTTCGTCGCCGCCGGGGCGGTGTCGCTGGCCGCGATCGCGCTGGGCGGGGTGGCCACGGTCGCTCCGGGCGACGCGGCCGCGGAAGCGCGGGGCGGTACGGGTGTGACTCCGGCGCGTACGCAGGGCACGGGTGCGGCGGCGACCTCCGACGCCGGGCGGCGCCGTGGTGCGGTCGGGCCCCTGCTCGCCCAGGGGACGAGCCAGCGGTCGATGCTCGGCGACACCGCGGTGCAGCCGACCTCGGTCTCCGCACCGCTCCTTCCCGGAGTGCCCTCGCCCGCGGCCGTCCAGGGCGACGAGGTCATGCACACGCTCACCGCGCCGGTGATGGCCGGAGCGGCGGTCATGTCCCCCCTGATACGCCCGCTCAACGCGACCCCGCCGGTCGCCCTCACGTCCTGGTCCACGGCCCCCGAGGTCATGGCCCCCGGCCTGCTCCGTGCACCGG
>NZ_JBLTJC010000233.1:0-16636 GCF_048158785.1 Streptomyces colwelliae
CCCCGAGAGCGACTAGCCCCGCAGCCGCGTCGCCGCCGACGTCAGCCGCCGCAACGTCCTCGAACGGGCCGCGGGCGGTGGGGAGTTGGTGATTCCGGCGCGCCAAGCAGGGCGCGCGTCGACAAGGGGGCCCGGGGAGACCGAGTTGGTGCCGGGGGTGGCACCGGGGCCCTATCAGCCGTGGCAGATCGATACGCCCGATCAGGCGCTCGCGCCGGAGGTGTACACGCCTACCGCTGAAGAAGACAGGGTTGAGCCTCGGGACGCCGCCGTGGGGACCTACGCGCTCGTCGAGTACGTGCCGATCGCCGACGCCGTCGCCAAGGTGACCTGTAGCAAGCAGACCGGGCCGTACCAGCGGGGTGTGGAACGGTGGCTGAAGCTGAAGGTGGACGGGAAGCAGTCGGGCGCCGACTGCAAGGCCATCCGTGCCTTTCAGAAGAAGCAGGGTATTAAGCCCGCTATCGGATTCGCGGGGCCCGTTACCTGGGCGCGTATGCAGTTGCTCGGTGCCAAGAAGAATCCGAACGCTGCCCGTAAGTGTCCGGTGAGCAAGTACCGCGTCGCCTGTGTCGATCTCGACCGGCAGCTCACCTGGGTGCAGAAGGGGAAGAAGGTCGTCTTCGGGCCGGTGCCCATGCGCAGTGGACGCACCGGGCATGTGACCCGGGGTGGCTGGCACAAGATCTACTGGAAGCACAAGAACCACTGGTCGACGCTCTACAACAGCCCTATGCCGTATGCCCAGTTCTTCGACGGGGGCATCGCCTTCCACGCCGTCTACGGCAGCATCTACACCACCGTCGGCTCCTGGGGCTGTGTCAACCTCCGGCTGGCCGACGCCCGCAAGCTCTGGGGCGTCCTCAAGAAGGGCGACCGTGTGTACGTGTGGGGGCACCGGCCCGGGAACTAGGAGGGCTCAGAGGGGGTGTCAGTCCTCTCTGAGACACTGGGGGTGCCATGAATGAGACAACCACCCAGCCCACCGCACCGCTGCGCGCCCGCGCCGAGGTCGATCTGGGCGCCCTGCGGGCCAATGTGCGGACCCTGCGCGCCCTCGCGCCGGGCGCGGCCCTCATGGCCGTCGTGAAGTCCGACGCGTACGGCCATGGGGCTGTGCCCTGCGCGCGTGCGGCCGTCGAGGCGGGGGCCACCTGGCTTGGTACCGCCACGCCTGAAGAGGCGCTTGACCTGCGGGCCCGTGCCGGGTTGCCCGACGGCGTGCGGATCATGTGCTGGCTGTGGACGCCGGGTGGGCCCTGGCGGGAGGCCATCGAGGCCGATCTCGATGTGTCGGTGAGCGGGATGTGGGCCCTGGAGGAGGTCGTCGCGGCCGCTCGTGCCGTCGGGCTTCCCGCGCGCGTGCAGCTCAAGGCCGACACCGGGCTCGGGCGCAACGGGTGTCAGCCCGGCGACGACTGGGCCGAGCTGGTCGCCGCCGCCCTGCGCGCCGAGGGCGACGGGCTTCTCCGTATCACCGGGCTCTGGTCCCACTTCGCGTGCGCCGACGAACCCGGGCATCCCTCCATCGACGCCCAACTCGCCCTCTTCCGCGAGATGGTGTCGTACGCGGAAGAGCGCGGGGTGCGGGCCGAAGTACGGCACATCGCCAACTCGCCTGCCACGCTCACCCGTTCCGACTCGCACTTCGACCTCGTCCGGACCGGCATCGCCGTCTACGGCATCTCGCCCAGCCCCGAGGTGGGGGCCCCGGACGATTTCGGGTTGCGGGCCGTGATGTCCCTGAAGGCGTCCATCGCGCTCGTGAAGCAGGTGCCGGGCGGGCACGGGGTCAGTTACGGACATCACTACGTCACCCCGGGTGCGACCACCCTCGGCCTCATCCCCGTCGGTTACGCGGACGGCATCCCGCGGCACGCCTCCGGTACCGGGCCCGTGCTCGTCGGCGGGAAGTGGCGGACGGTCGCCGGGCGGGTCGCCATGGACCAGTTCGTCGTAGATCTGGGTGGGGACGAGCCCGAGGTCGGTGCCGAGGCGATTCTGTTCGGGGCCGGTGACCGTGGTGAGCCCACCGCCGAGGACTGGGCGCAGGCCGCCGGGACCATCGCCTACGAGATCGTTACCCGCATCGGAACACGCGTTCCCCGCGTCTACGTCAATGAGGTTGTCGGCCAGGTCGTCCCCGAGGGCGTCGGTGAGGGCGGTCCTGGGTTCGGTCCCGAGGTCGTCTCCGAAGTCGTTCCGGAGATCATTCCCGGGTATGAGGGAGACGACGTAGCGCAGGGTCTTGACGTGAAGAGGAGCGGCACGTGAGCGAGAGCAGTGCGGAGGCCGTCGCCGCGGTCGCCTCCGCCGCCGCGGGGGCGGGCGGGAACTGGCGCAAGGCCACCGGTATCGCCGGTGCCGCGATAGGTGTGATCGCCGCCGGTGCCGCGGCCGGTGTCGCCATAGAGCGGATGACCGTCGGGCGGGGGATGCGCGAGCGGGCCCGGCTGGCGCTCGACTCCACGGGGCCGTACGGCTCGTTGCGCGGCACGCCGGGTACGGCACAGGCCGACGACGGCACCGAGCTGTACTACGAGGTCGACGACATCGAGCCGACCGTCGCCGTCACGCCCAAGCGGCGGCGGCTCTTCGGGCGCAAGGCCCCGGCCCCCGTCACTGTCGTCTTCAGTCACGGGTACTGCCTGAACCAGGACTCCTGGCACTTCCAGCGGGCCGCCCTGCGCGGGGTCGTGCGGACCGTGCACTGGGACCAGCGCAGCCACGGGCGTTCCGCGCGCGGGGTGGCGCAGCTGGAAGACGACATGCCGCTCACCATCGACCAGTTGGGGCGCGACCTGAAGGCTGTGATCGACGCGGCCGTGCCCGAGGGGCCGATCGTGCTCGTCGGGCACTCCATGGGCGGCATGACGGTGATGGCCCTCGCCGACCAGTACCCCGACCTGATCCGCGACCGGGTCGTCGCCACCGCCTTCGTCGGTACGTCCTCCGGGCGGCTCGGCGAGGTCAACTTCGGGCTGCCCGTCGCCGGGGTCAACGCCGTGCGGCGGGTGCTGCCCGGTGTGCTGAAGGCGCTCGGGCAGCAGGCCGCGCTGGTGGAGCGGGGGCGGCGGGCCACCGCCGATCTGTTCGCCGGGATCATCAAGCGGTACTCGTTCGCCTCGCGGGACGTCGATCCGGCGGTCGCGCGGTTCGCCGAGCGGATGATCGAGGGCACGCCCATCGATGTCGTCGCCGAGTTCTATCCGGCGTTCACCGACCACGACAAGACAGCGGCCCTGACCAACTTCAAGGACATGCCGGTGCTCGTGCTGGCCGGGATCGGCGATCTCGTCACGCCCAGTGAGCACAGCGAGGCCATCGCCGACCTGCTGCCGGACGCCGAGCTGGTGCTCGTGCCGGACGCCGGGCACCTGGTCATGCTGGAGCACCCGGAAGTGGTGACGGACCGCCTCGCCGACCTGCTCACCCGCGCGGGTGCCGTGCCGGCAGGAGCTACCGTAAGTGGCTATGGAAGCACCAGCAGCACCGCACAACGCGGCTGAGCCCCTCTCCGTAGCGATCACCGTCAACTCCCCCGAGCAGATGCGGGAGTTGGGACGCCGCCTCGCCAAGCTGCTGCGCGCGGGCGACCTCGTGATGCTCACGGGTGAGCTGGGCGCCGGCAAGACGACACTGACCCGGGGACTGGGGGAGGGGCTCGGCGTCCGCGGGGCGGTCACCTCGCCGACCTTCGTCATCGCGCGCGTGCATCCCTCGCTCGGTGAAGGGCCGCCGCTTGTCCACGTCGACGCGTATCGCCTCAGCGGCGGGCTCGACGACATGGAGGACCTCGATCTCGATGTCTCGCTGCCCGAGTCCGTGATCGTCGTGGAGTGGGGTGAGGGCAAGGTCGAGGAGTTGACGGACGACCGGCTCTCGCTCGTGATCCACCGGGCCGTCGGGGACACGACCGACGAGGTACGGCACGTCACCGTCACCGGGCTCGGTGCGCGGTGGGCCGGCGTCGAACTGGGTGTGCTCGGGGGCTGACCCGCGGGTGGTGCGGGCGGTGCGAGTGGTGTGGGTTCCGACAAGGTGTCGGCAAGATGTTGCGTTCGGGGACTCGCGCGTGGTCACATGGTATCCAGTTCGTAGTTAGGTCTACCTAACTACGCCTGCCCCCGGCTCCCAGGAGGCGTCCATGTCGGCTTCAGAGAACCAGCGTGAGTGGGCGCGGCCGTATGCGTATGCGGTTGGCGGGGTGTCCATGCGGGAGTTGTTGGCGGCGGGGGAGCTGGCCAAGGCCGTTTCTACGCCGCCGCGGGCTCCGGAGCCGGAGGCTCCGCCGGTTGAGCAGGAAAAGGCCGCGTAGTCGTTCGGCTGCGCGCCGGTGGGGGCTGGTCGCGCAGTTCCCCGCGCCCCTTTGGGGCGCGATCCACCTAGCGGATTACGACGATGCTCTGGCCGATCGTCGCGAACTCCCACATCGCCGCGCCGTCCTCGATCGACTCGCGGATGCCGCCCGACTTGGTTGTGGGGTCGGGTTCCTCTGTCGCGCCGCTCACCGCCGCGCTGAAGCCGATGGCGACGTTGTCCGCGTTGGTGAAGCGGACGACGTGCTGGATGGGGGTGCCGTCGGTGCCGATGATCGCGTTCGAGCGGGAGGTGACCGGATAGGTGCCCGTGGGTGGGTCCACCGTGCCGGGGGTGACCTTGAACGTGCGGTTGACCTTGTTGTTCTCGGCGACCAGCCACACCCGGTCGTCGTCCACCGAGTACACGACCCGCTCGCCCCTGCCGGACCCGGTGGGCAGCGCGGCGGGGTTCTTCTTGTCGCGCGGGGCCTTCTTGGCGGCGACCGCCGCGGGCGAGGCGCTCGCGCGGGCCGTGTCCCCCAGCCCGGCCGGGACGCTCGCCGACGCCTGATAGGCGAGGAAACCGACCGTGGCGACGGCCGCCACGGTGAGCCCGGCCACGATTCCCGAGCTGCTGCCGGCCATCAGCGCCCACCTCCGCGTCTCATACGTCTACGTCCTGTGACGGTGTCCCGTACGGTCCCGTACGTCCTGTAAGTCCGGTGACCCTAGGTGACCGTAGCAGCAGGGGCCGGGGCGACCGGGGCGGCCGTGCTCGCGGCGCCGGAGCCGTAGGCTGTTTGCGTGCTCTTGCTCGCTCTGGATACCGCCACCCCCGCCGTCACCGTCGCCCTGCACGACGGCGAGGCCGTCATCGCCTCGTCGAGTCAGGTGGACGCGCGCCGCCACGGTGAGCTGCTGCTCCCGGCCGTCGACCACGTGCTCGCCGGCGCGGGGCTCACGCTCGACGCCGTCACGGGAATCGTCGTGGGCATCGGCCCCGGCCCCTACACCGGGCTGCGCGTCGGGCTGATGACCGCCGACACCTTCGGGCTCGCGCTCGGGGTGCCCGTGCACGGCGTGTGCACGCTGGACGGCCTCGCCTACGCCGCCGACCTCGGCGGCCCGTTCGTCGTGGCCACGGACGCGCGGCGCAAGGAGGTCTACTGGGCGCGCTACGCCGACTCCCGTACCCGCCTCACCGACCCGGCCGTGGACCGGCCCGCCGACATCGCCGACCAGGTCGCGGGACTGCCCGCCGTCGGCGCCGGCGCGCTGCTCTACCCGGACACCTTCCCGTCCGCGCACGAGCCGGAGCACGTGTCCGCCGCCGCGCTCGCCTCGCTGGCCGTCGAGAGACTCGCGGCGGGCGTCGAACTCCCCGCGCCCCGGCCGCTGTACCTGCGCCGCCCCGACGCCCAGGTGCCCAAGAACTACAAGGTGGTCACCCCGAAGTGACCGAATCCCTGAGTCCTCGACTGCGCGAGATGCGCTGGTGGGACATCGATCCCGTGCTGGAACTGGAGAGGGACCTCTTCCCCGAGGACGCCTGGTCCCGGGGCATGTTCTGGTCCGAACTGGCGCACGCGCGGGGCGCCGAGGCGACACGCCGGTACCTGGTGGCGGAGGCGACCGGCGAACAGTACGAGGGCGGTGTCCGGGTCATCGGCTACGCGGGCCTCGCCACCACTGGAGACCAGGCCGACATCCAGACCATCGCCGTAGCCCGCGACCACTGGGGGACCGGCCTCGGAGCCACCCTCCTCACCGAACTCCTCACCGCGGCAAGCGAGTTCGAGTGCGCCGAGGTCATGCTCGAGTGCCGCGTCGACAACGTCCGCGCGCAGAAGCTGTACGAGCGCTTCGGCTTCGCCCCGATCGGTTTCCGGCGCGGCTACTACCAGCCGGGCAACGTCGACGCCCTGGTGATGCGCCTGACCACAGATCCCGACAGCAGCTCCGCTGCGGGTTCAACTTCCGTACAAGGAACCGAGATCCATGACTGACTCACGCGACGAGCCGCTCGTCCTGGGCATCGAGACCTCCTGCGACGAGACCGGTGTCGGCATCGTCCGCGGTACCACCCTGCTGGCGGACGCGGTCGCGTCCAGCGTCGACGAGCACGCCCGCTTCGGCGGGGTCGTACCGGAGGTGGCGTCCCGCGCCCATCTGGAGGCGATGGTCCCGACGATCCAGCGCGCGCTGAAGGACGCGGGCGTGAGCGCGCGTGACCTCGACGGCATCGCGGTCACGGCGGGGCCCGGCCTCGCCGGTGCCCTGCTGGTCGGCGTCTCGGCGGCCAAGGCGTACGCCTACGCGCTCGGCAAGCCCCTCTACGGCGTGAACCACCTCGCCTCCCACATCTGCGTGGACCAGCTGGAACACGGCCCGCTGCCCGAACCGACGATGGCGCTGCTGGTGTCCGGCGGTCACTCGTCCCTGCTCCTCTCCTCGGACATCACCTCGGACGTACGGCCGCTGGGCGCGACGATCGACGACGCGGCGGGCGAGGCCTTCGACAAGATCGCGCGCGTGCTGAACCTCGGTTTCCCGGGCGGGCCGGTCATCGACCGGTACGCGAAGGAGGGCGACCCTACGGCGATCACCTTCCCGCGCGGACTGACCGGGCCGCGCGACCCGGCGTACGACTTCTCCTTCTCCGGGCTGAAGACGTCCGTGGCCCGCTGGATCGAGGCGAAGCGGGCGGCGGGGGAGGACGTGCCGGTGCGCGATGTGTCGGCGTCCTTCCAGGAGGCCGTCGTCGACGTCCTGACCCGCAAGGCCGTACGGGCCTGCAAGGACGAGGGTGTCGACCACCTGATGATCGGCGGCGGCGTCGCCGCGAACTCCCGTCTCCGGGCCCTGGCGGCGGAGCGCTGCGAGGCGGCCGGCATCCGTCTGCGCGTCCCGCGCCCGAAGCTGTGCACGGACAACGGTGCGATGGTCGCCGCGCTGGGCGCGGAGATGGTGGCGCGGAACCGGACCCCCTCGGACTGGGACCTCTCGGCGGACTCCTCCCTGCCGGTGACGGACCCCCACGTCCCGGGGCATCACCATCACGACCACGTGCACGAGGTCAGCAAGGAGAACCTGTACTCGTGATGACGGTTGCCCTGATGTGGGAGGCGCGGGCGGTCCCGGGGCGGGGGGCTGAACTGCTCGCCTGGGCGCGGGCCCAGACCCTCCCGGCCGAACCCCTGCGCCGGGAGTTCCTGCGCGCGCCCCAGGACCGGGTTCTCGTCATCACGTGGTGGGACGCTGAGTACGACGCGGAGCTGCCCGAACTGCCCGAGCCGGGTGGGGAGTTGGTGGCCCGGGCGGTGCATCGGTGGCGGTTCGAGTCGGTGGGCGAATAACAAGAGTTTTGTTAAAGTGGGGTCATGGCTGATTCTCCCGTACCCGGTGAAGGGCCCGTCCGCCCCGTGTCGGTGTCGCTCCACGAGGGCACTATCGCCGCCCTCAAGGCGCGCACCGGCAAGCGAGGCATGTCCGCCTACGTCGAAGCACTCATCCAGCGCCAGCTGGAGCGGGATCGGCTGCGTGAACTGGTCGAGGACGCGGAAGCCGTGCACGGTCCGGTGGACCCGGCCGCGGTCGAGGCCAAACGGGCCGTCCTGCGCGGTGGCTCGGCCGGCTCAGCCGACGCCGCGTGAGCGGCACGCTCGTCCTCGACTGCGAGGGGCTGTCCAAACTCGTACGGCGCACTCCGGAACTCACCGAGTGGCTCGCCGCGGCCGAGGCCGAGGACATCCGCGTGGTCGTCAGCTCGGTGACCCTGGTAGAGGCCCGCGATCCCAGGACCCACCAGGCCCGCTTCGACCACGCTGTCTCACGAGTCAACGTCGTCCCGCCCAGCGAGGCGATCGCCCGCCACGCCAGCAAGCTCCTCGCTGCGGCCCGTCTGCACGGGCACAAGTACGCACTTGACGCGATCGTCGCCGCGACGGCACTCGCCTCCCCGGCACCCGTCACCGTGCTGACCTCGGACCCCGAGGATCTCCGGGAACTCTGCGGGACCGGTGCCCATGTGATCAAGGTCTGACCGGCGCCCGAGGTCACTCGCAGGCCCGCACCTCCGTCTCGCACCGCAACCGCCGCTCCGCCCCCGCCACTCGCACGGGACCCGTCAGTGTGAGCCGTGTCGTATGCCGTACGTCCGCGCTGGAAACCCCCAACCTCAGTTCCAGTAGGCCCGGTTCAACCACCCGGCGCCCCGAGCGGTCCGTGAACGCCGACAGGTCCGCGTGGAAGTGGAAGGTCACGCGGGACGCCTCGCCGGGGGCCAACTCCAGGCGCTGGTAAGCGATCAGGCGGACGTCCGGGCGGGTCACCGAGGCGACCGGGTCGTGGAGGTACAGCTGGACGACCTCCGTGCCGGTACGGTCGCCGGTGTTGCGGATGGTGACGGGCAGGTCGTAGGAGCCGGCCGTGTCGATCTCCGACTCCGGTGAATCGGCGGGCTCCCAGGCGAAGTTCGTGTACGAGCGGCCGTGGCCGAAGGGGTACAGGGGGGTCGGGTCGAGGCTGCTGACCTCGTCGGCCAGGCCCAACGGGGGTTGCAGGTACGTCCACGGTTGGCCGCCCGGCGCGTGCGGGACGCTCACCGGGAGGCGGCCGGACGGGTTGACGCGGCCCGAGAGGACTCCCGTCACCGCGGGGCCGCCCTCCTCGCCCGGGAAGAACGCCTGGACCACCGCGCCCAGTTGGCCCTGCCAGCGGCCCAGCGCGTAGGGGCGGCCGGTCAGCAGGACCAGGACCACCGGGACGCCCGTCGATACCAGTGCGTCCAGCAAGTCGGCCTGTATGCCGGGTAGTTGGAGGTCCGCCACGTCGCAGCCCTCGCCCGACGTGCCGCGTCCGAACAGGCCCGCGCGGTCGCCGAGGACCGCCACGCACACGTCCGCCTCCGCGGTCCGCGCCACCGCCTCCTCGAAGCCCGAGGTGTCCGGGCCGGAGACGTCGCACCCCTTGGCGAACGTCACCTTGGCGTCCGGGAGTTCGGCCCGCAGGGAGTCCAGCACCGTGGGGATCTCGATGCCCATCGGCACCTCGGGGTGGTGCGTGCCCACGTGGGACGGGAAGGAGTAGCAGCCCAGCATGGCGAGAGCGTCCGCCGCCCTTGGGCCCACCACCGCGATGCGTGCCTCGGGCGGGAGCGGGAGCACGCCGTCCGGGTTGTCCAGCAACACCACCGACTCCTCGGCCAGTTGGCGGGCCAGGGTGCGATTCGCCGGTGAGTCGAGGTCGATCCGCCCGGTCGGCTCCGGGGACCAGTCCTCGTCCAAAAGCCCCAACTCGGCCTTCTGCAACAGCACTCGACGCGCCGCCCGGTCCACCAACGCCTCCGGGATCTCGCCCGCCCGCACCGCCTCCACCAGCGGCTTCCCGTAGCATTTCAGCGTCGGCAGCTCTATGTCGACGCCCGCCTCCAGCGCCGCCCGCGCCGCCTGTGCCGGGCTGCCCGCCACCCGGTGGAGCGTCTCCAGGAAACCGATGCCGAAGTAGTCGGCGACCACCGTGCCGGTGAACTCCCAGTCGTCGCGGAGGAGTTCGGTCAGCAGGCGCGGGTCCGCCGACGCCGGTACGCCGTCCGTCTCGTTGTACGCCGCCATCACCGAGCGCGCGCCGCCCTCCCGCAGCGCCATCTCGAACGGCGGCAGCACCACGTCCGCGAACTCCCGCACCCCGGCCCGCACCGGCGCCAGGTTCCGAGCGCCCACCGAGGACGCGTACCCGGCGAAGTGCTTCAGCGTCGCGACGATCCCGGCCGACTCCAAGCCCCGCACATAAGCCGTACCGATGGTCCCCACCAGGTACGGGTCCTCCCCGATCGTCTCCTCCACCCGGCCCCAGCGCGGATCCCGTACGACGTCCAGGACCGGGGCGAGGCCCTGGTGGACGCCGGTCGCGCGCAGGTCGGCGCCGATGTGCCGGGCCATCTCCTCGACCAGCTCCGGGTCGAAGCTCGCGCCCCACGCCAGCGGCACCGGGTACGCCGTCGCACCCCACGCGGTGAAGCCCGCCAGGCACTCCTCGTGGGCTACCGCCGGGATGCCGAAACGCCCCGCCGCCGCGATCCGGCGCTGCGCGCGGGCCAGCGCCTGCGCGCCCAACTCCGGGTCCACCGGCGCCGTACCGAAGGAACGGGTGAGCTGGCCCAGGCCCTGGGTGATCAGCTCGTCCCAGTCGTACTCGGAGGTCATCTCGCGCTGGAGCGGGGCGACTCCGTCGCCGTCCGTGGCGGCGCCCACCCACACGCCGTAGAGCTGGGCGGTCTTCTCCTCCAGGGTCATCCGGGCGAGCAGGTCGTCGACGCGGGCGGCGGCGGGCAGGGCGGGGTCGCGCCAGGGGGCGGTGGTCATGAAACTCCGTTCGGAAAAGGTGAGTTGGGGCAGCTCACTTGCCGCCCACGCCCATCAGGCCGCCGACCAGGGCGCGCCGGGCCACCAGGTAGACGGCGAAGATCGGGATGCCGGAGAGGACGACCGAGGCGAGCAGGGCCGGGATGTTCACGCCGAACTGGCTGACGTAGTTGAAGAGTCCGAGGGTGAGGACCCTCGGTCCGTCGGACTGGGTGAAGATCAGCGGGAAGAGGAAGCCGTTCCAGGCCTGGAGCGCCGCGTAGATGACGACCGTGCTGATACCGCCCTTGGTCATCGGGATGACCAGCTGGAACAGCATCCGGGTCGCCGACGCGCCGTCGAGCGCCATCGCCTCGTACAGGTCCTCCGAGATGTCCCGCAGCGTGCCGGTCAGGATCAGCACGGAGACCGGCATCGCGAAGGCCGCCGTAGGGAGGATCACCGCCAACAGGCTGTCGTACAGGTCGAGTTTGGCGATCATCAGGTAGAGGGGGACCACGACTGCCTGGGCCGGGATCGCGACTCCCATCAGGAACAGACGGAAGGCCGCGCTCGACCAGACCGTGCGGGTGCGTACGGCCACGTAGGCCAGCGGGACGCACAGCACCAGGACTATTCCTACGACCGCCGCCGCCACCAGTGCCGTGTTCGCGAGGAAGTGGCCGAAGCCGTTGTGCAGGACGGTGTTGTAGTTGGCGAAGGTCGGATCGGTGGGCGGCTTCAGGGCGTTGTTGCCGAGGGCCTTGTCCTGGCGGGTGAGCGAGGCCGAGATCATCGCGTAGATCGGGACGATGACGACGGCCAGCCAGAGGAGTGAACCCAGGCCCGCGACGGGGTTGGGGCGCCTGCTCCAGTGCCGGCGCCTTCGGGTTCGAGCGGGTTCCACCCGTTCTCCCGCCGTCTTCACCGGACGCGGCAAGGTGTCGTGTGACACTCCGTCACATCCCTTCGCGGGTACTGCGCATGGCGCCGAAACCGGTGAGCCTGACGAGGACGAGGGAGAGCGCGGTGGCGATGACGACCAGGAAGGTCGCTATCGCGCTCGCGTAGCCGAAGTCGTAGCTCTTGAAGCCGGCTTCGTACATCAGGTACGGCAGGATCGCCGTGTCCGTGCCGGGGCCGCCCTGGGTGAGGATCAGGACGGTCTCGAAGTAGGTGAGCGAGCCGACGATCATCAGCACGCTGGACGTCGTCGCCGTGTTGCGGAGCTGCGGCAGCGTGATCGAGAAGAACTGCCGGTAACGGCCCGCACCGTCAATTGCCGCCGCCTGATAGAGCACTTCGGGAATCTGGCGTGCCCCGCCCTGATAGATCAGCGTGTGGAACGGGATGAACTGCCACCCCCCGACAAACACGATCGCGAGAAACGCCCCGCTCGTCGACCCCAGCGTGTCCTGGTGGATGACACCGAAGTTCGGGTCGAGGAGTGCGTAGAAGAGCAACGCGATAGCGGTGGAGGAGAGCAGGAACGGCACGAAGAAGATGGCTGAAAGGACGGCCCGGTTGCGCTGCCGCCCGGCCGCCCAGACCCCGAGGAGAAGAGACACGACCGTCTGGAAGGCCCAGCTCGTCACGGTCAACAGGACGGTGACGGTGAGGGATTGGGTGAGACGGGAGTCGTGCAGCAACTTCTGCCAGTTGGCCAGGCCTACTGGTTTCGGATCGCCGAGCCCGTTCCACGTGGTGAAGGAGAGATACACGGCGAGGACCATGGGCGCAACGGCGAAGAACACGAAGAACAGCACCCCGGGCACAGCTAGGAGGGCGTGAGGTGAAGCGCCCCTATAGGGGCGCGGGGAACTGCGCGACCAGCCACGACGGCCCCGCAGTTGAAGAACCGGCCCCTCTGCGGAGCGCTCGCTCACTTCAACTCCTTGAGCGCGGACACGAACTGGCTAGGCGAACTCTTCCCCACAAACAGCTTGTTGATCTCCGTCAGCATCGGCGTGGACACATCCGGATCCACCGCCTGATCCCAGCTCAACGTGAACGCCGGCGCCTGCTGCACCATCTGGTACTGGAACTTCGCGAACTCCGGATTGGGCGAGGAGTCCAGCAACTTCTCCGCGTTCGACGTAGTCGGAATGTCCCCGTTGGCAACGAGTTCCTTCGCGTACGCCTCCGACGCACAGTCACGAAGGAACGCGATCGCCGCATCCTTGTTACCCGTACGGGCGTTCACGGACCAGTAGTTGGTGGGATTCCCGACCACGTTACGGATGTCACCGGCACCCCCCTCGTACTTCGGAAACGCGAACCACCCGAGGTTCTTCTTGGCGAAGTCGGGGAACTTCCCGAGCTGCGTCGAGTACTCCCACGACCCCATCAGATGCATCGCCGCCTTACCCTTGGCGAACACCGCGGGCGCCCCACCGTTGACGTACGACACAGAGCTGAACCCCTTGCCGAACGCGCCGTCGTCGATGAGTTCCTTGACCGTCTCGGCGGCCTTGAGGACAGCGGGGTCGCCCCAGCCGGACGCATCGCCATTCTTGATCTTGTCGAAGACGTCGGGCCCGCCGATCCGGTCGACCAGGTACTCCAGCCACATCAACTCGGGCCAGATGTCCGCACCCCCGAGCGCGAACGGAGTGATGTCCGCCGCCTTCAGCTTCTTGTTGATGTCGAGCAACTCGGCCCAGGTGGTCGGTGGTTGGAGCTTCTGCGCGGCGAAGACCGTCTTGTTGTAGAAGAGGATCACGGGCTGCATGCCGCGCATCGGTATGCCGTAGTTCTTGCCCTTGAGCGCGCCCGCCGCGAGCACCGAGGGCAGGAAGCCGTCCTTGAGGACGGGGTCGCTCTTGATGGTGTCGGTGAGGTCGACCAGCTGGTTCGCCTCCTGGTACGCCTTGATCGAGCCGCCGCCCCAGTTGAAGAAGACGTCCGGCGCGTTCGGGGAGCCCATCGCGGTGCGCAGCTTGGCCGGGTAGTCGGTGCCGGGCACCTTCTCCAGCTTGATCTTGCCCTTGGCCTTCTTCGCCGCCGCCGACGCGTTGAACCGGGTGACGGCCTTGACCTGCACCTTCGCCGCGTCGTCGCCGTAGGTGAAGGCGGTGACCGTGCTGCTGTCGCCGGTGCTGTCACTGGAGCCGCAGGCCGTGAGCCCGGTGGTGAGCAGGGTGGTGGCACCGGCGCCGAGCACCCAGCGCCTGCTGAACGTACGCCCGCCGTTGGACGTGTTGGGCTCCATGGACAGCACCTCTCGTGCGAATGTTTCGAGCCGTTCTACGAATGTTCCGGGAACCTAAGGCGCGCTGGGGGGTTCGTCAAGAGGTCGCGCAGGGATACGATCGCCGCCATGACAGCCCCGGATTCCGCCGAAACCCAGACAGCGGGTCGGCCGACCCAGACCGCCACGCTCGCCGAGATCGCCCGCGAGGCCGGAGTGTCGGCTCCGACTGTTTCGAAGGTCCTCAACGGCCGTGCCGACGTCGCCCCCGCGACCCGCACCCGCGTCGAGGACCTGCTCCGCGTCTACGGCTACCGGCGCCGCCGCGCCGAGGCGACCCGTTCCCCGCTGATCGACCTGGTCTTCCACGAGCTGGAGAGCGCCTGGGCGATGGAGGTCATCCGGGGCGTGGAGAACGTGGCGCGGGACTCCGGGCTGAGCGTGGTGCTGAGTGAGAGCGCGGGGCGGCTGACCCCGGGCCGGACCTGGGCCGATCAGGTCGCCGCCCGCCGCCCGCACGGCGTGATCCTCGTCCTCTCCGGGCTCGACGAGTCCCAGCGGGCGCTGCTCACCAGCCGTTCCATCCCGTTCGTGGTGATGGACCCGGCCGGCGACCCGGGCGCGGACGTGCCGTCGATCGGTGCGACGAACTGGCAGGGCGGGCTCGCCGCCACCCGGCACCTGGTCGAACTCGGCCACACCCGGATCGGCGCGATCAGCGGACCGTCCCGGATGATGTGCAGCCGCGCCAGGGTGGACGGGTACCGGGCCGCCCTGGAGACGGCCGGGCTGCCGGTCGACCCCTCGCTGATCACCACCGGCGACTTCCACCACGAGGCCGGCTACCGGCTCGGTCTTGAACTGCTGCGCCGCCCGGACCGGCCCACCGCCGTCTTCGCCGGCAACGACCTCCAGGCGCTCGGTCTGTACGAGGCCGCGCGCGAACTCGGGCTGCGCATCCCCGAGGACCTGAGCGTGGTCGGCTTCGACGATCTGCCGGTGGCGCGCTGGGTCGGCCCGCCGCTGACGACCGTACGACAGCCCCTCACCGAGATGGCCGAGGCGGCGGCGAAGCTGGTGCTCGACCTCGGGCGCGAGGGGGAGTCCTCGGCGGCACGGCGGGTGGAGCTGGCCACCAGCCTGGTGGTGCGCAGCAGTACGGCGGCACCGGCCGCGGAGTGAGGTGGACGGCGTAAGCCGACGTGACCGTGAGGTGGGCGGCCATAAGCCGACGTGACAGTGAGGTGGGTGGCCGGAAGGTGACGTATTGACGAGTGGGGTGAGTCGCCCCACACTCCTCCGAAGCCAATCGGTTGCACAACCGAAACTTTCGGAGGCACCCGCAATGAGATCTCTGAGAACCGGCTTATCCCTGGCGGCCCTGTTCACCGGCGCCGTCATGCTCTTCGCGGCACCCGCCGCACACGCCGCCGACACCCCGCTGCGCGACCTCGCCGCCGCGAAGGGCAAAGTCGTCGGCACCGCGGTCACCGGCTCCAAGCTCACCGGCACGTACGGCGACATCGCCGGCGCCCAGTTCAACTCGCTCACCCCCGGCAACGCCATGAAGTGGGGGAGCGTCGAGCCGACGCAGGGCAGCTTCAACTGGGCGGAGGCGGACCAGATCGTCGCCTTCGCGCAGGCCCACAACCAGCAGGTGCGCGGCCACACCCTGGTCTGGCACAGCCAGAACCCGAGCTGGCTGACGAACGGCACCTGGACGTCGGCCCAGTTGAGCAGCCTGCTCCAGAACCACATCAATACCGAAGTCGGCCGCTACAAAGGCGAGATCACCGCCTGGGACGTGGTGAACGAACCCTTCAACGAGGACGGCACCTACCGCTCGACGCTCTGGTACAACGGCCTCGGCGCCAACTACATAGCGCAGGCGCTGACTTGGGCCCACGCGGCCGACCCGGCCGCCAAGCTCTACATCAACGACTACAACGTCGAAGGCGTCAACGCGAAGTCCACCGCCCTGTACAACCTGGTCAAGTCCCTGAAGGCGGCGGGCGTTCCGATCGACGGGGTCGGCCTCCAGGCCCACCTCATCCTCGGCCAGGTCCCGGCCACCCTCCAGCAGAACATCCAGCGCTTCGCCGACCTGGGCGTGGACGTGGCGATCACCGAGCTCGACGTACGGATGGCGCTCCCGGCGGACAGCACCGAACTCGCCCAGCAGAAGGCCGACTTCAAGAGCGTCATGGCCGCCTGCGTCGCCGTCACGCGCTGCGTCAACGTCACCGTCTGGGGCTTCACCGACTCCGACTCGTGGGTGGACAGCACGTTCCCGGGCTACGGGGCGGCGACACCGTACGACGCCAACTACGCGCCGAAACCGGCGTACTACGGCATCTCGGAGGCGCTCGGCGGCACGACCACGACCCCGCCGCCGACCGGGGCGTGCTCGGCGACGTACGGCGTGAGCAGTCAGTGGAACTCCGGGTTCACGGGTCAGGTGACGATCGCCTGCTCCGGAGCCTCGCTGTCGTCGTGGAAGGCGAGCTGGACGTACGGCGCGGGCCAGCAGATCACGCAGGCCTGGAACGCCACCTGTACCCAGTCGGGGACCGCCGTGACCTGCGCGAACGCGACCTACAACGGCACGGTCCCGGACGGCGGCTCGGTGACGTTCGGGTTCAACGCGTCCTGGAGCGGGAGCAACCCGGTACCGGTGGTGACCCTGGGTTGAGGGAGGCGGGGGGGAAGCAAGCAGCGTGATTCCTCGATACCGCCCGCTCGTCGACCACTGGGACTGGCAGCGCTACGCCCTCTGCCGGGGCATGGACACCTCGCTCTTCTTC